>DASVEV010000212.1:0-6069 GCA_036380415.1 Nitrososphaeraceae archaeon | reverse complement strand
CTAGACTATGAAGAAATTGGTTTCCCTATGGACAGATGGCATTTTCTCTTTGATCCAACTGGAAGTCAAGCTTCTGCAGCAGGTTCAGGATATGCAGGATTAGAAGAGGGAGGATCGAAAGTAGTATCAGTGTTCTCACTTGGAGAAAGTAGTTTTAGAGAAGGAACACATGCAGCTAAAGAAAGTTCTATATCTACTACTATAGATGGTTCAAATGTTAACATCAAATCATCTGATCCACCACCCAGCGCGCAGATACAAATAGCAGGGTTTGCACAAATTAAGAAGATCAGCAATTCAGAAATTGCTTTTGTCAGTCCAAAAGGACCATCAGGAACTGCTACTGCAACTGGGGGATTCCCACTACAGGTACTCTTAATTTTAGGAGGAATGATGGGTGCTGTTGCTATTCTTGTATTAATTAAAGCTAGAAAGCCTTAGTATACAAAAATATTCTCAAAAATAATTATACACACCACTTACAATTTTTTACATTTAATTATCGTCTTCTGTTTTTAAAGTAATAATAAAGATTTTATAAAAACATCATAATTGCTCTGCTGTTGTTGCAATTATTTACAAAATAAAACCGATAAGAAATTATACCTATTTTATTTGTGAATAATAAAATTAACGTTATTAATTGGTTACATATCACATTAATCATTGTCTTTATTGAACAATAAATTTTTAAATTCATTTGTTTAAAGTTAAATATTATTCTTAACCTAAGTAAGGTAGTTTAATATGTTAAGTTTTCCATTAAGTATTTCGTTGTTGGGTATGTTTTCTGTAATTGTATTTGGACCTAATTTTCTTTATTTGATGTAGATGCAAAACCTTTGTCCACAATTAAAGAAGAGGAAAATAAAACGTTCCACAATATCATCATTACAGCCAGTTTCAATCTTGAAAGAGAATGTCAATTATCATGAGAATTATTAGGATACTTAGCATATCCTCTTTTAAAAAATAATAACAAAAAAATGGATAAAAAAATGCCTGCGATTGTTATGATTCATGAATTGTGGGGACTAAACCAATCATTCGCGAATCCATCAGGTGATAACTATGCTCCTAATGAAAATGCCGATGCCTGGCAATAACCATTTGAATTCTTAGATAAATACACCTATAGATAAAGAAAGAAATAAGTAAATTACATAAAGATAATGTACATGTTTGTTTATGGATATATATGTGATAAATATAATATATTACTGAATTGATTATTAGGTTGTTTAGTTTTGTTAAATAAAAATCATTTTTACAAATCTGAATCTGTTTAAGAGGGAAACAAGCTGGTTCACGAGTATAGAGATAAAACCTTTATCAGAAAGGATATCCTAGTTCTCCTGGCTGAGTATGGTGAACTAAATCAAACTAAACTTCTTAGTTATTGTGGCTTAAATTTAGCAAAACATAAGAAAATTCTTGATGAAATGTCAGAAAAAGGATTAATTGAGAGAAATGAAAATTTATGGGGAAGTAAAATCATCGTAAATTATAAAATAACAGAGAAAGGAAAGGAATTTTGTAAAATGGTTCTTGATCCATATGAGGAAATGTTTCCAAGAAATAAAAGGGAGAAAGATGAATAACATTGTTAATTAAAGAATTTAAGAGGATTTTGGTGAGCTAGTCCATCTATGTCAAATGAAGATAATAAAAGACAAAATAATGGCCAATCTGATAATGATAATACCAACAGTATTTTTCAAATAATGGATAGAATTATGAAGGAGTTAAACAAGACTAGAAAGATTTTTGTATTTATGTTCTTTAGTATGATGATTCTTCCAGTTACTACCATAATTATTTTTATGTATACTTTTGATGATCCAAAAATTGATCGGGGAGAACTTAGGGCGAATATACAAGAATTTAATTTGCTATCACAAAAATTGAAAAGTCAGATGATTCAATTAGAAAACTTAGATTCTTCAGGAAAACAAAAGGAGTTACAATCATTATTATTGAACTCTGAAGAGTACAAACAAACAATCAATAGAATTGACGAATTATCTCAAAACGAATTGAAATTAATAAGTGAAGAACCCAAAAATAATTTACATAAAAAAGAAATTCGTTTAATTACATTTATTCTTTCAATTATCTGGATAATTTTAGGAATTCGACAATATACTATTCTATCCTCATGGGGAAAAAGATATAACAGATTTAAAAAACAACAAGAAGAAATAGATAAAAAATTCGATATGGAATAAATCAACCATATCATACATAAATAAATTAACATTGTTAACTGCCAATGTTTAGCCAACTTTAAAATATATCAATATTATTGAATCGTATGTCAACAAAAGACATCAATAATAATAAGAATAGATCAGAAACTAGAATTTCTAAAAATATTGTATTTGGAATACTTACTGCTGGAGTAATAGTAGCAATGGGATTTACAGGAATATCTAATATTTCTGCACAAAGTATGCCTAATACTACTACTGCTGCTGCTGCCAATAATGACTCATCACAAATGCTGGGGAATGTAAATTTGACTGGAACAATAGATGTTGATAAAGCTATTGTTGAAGCATTCAAATCCAAAGTTACTATCAATATAATTGATGCAATAACAACAGCACAAAATAGTGTCGGACCAAACTCGACAGTGAAAGAAGTAGAATTGACAGAAGCACACGGATATTTGGTATATAAAATGAAGATAATAGGTGAAGATTTGAAAAAATATAAAGTCCTGGTAGATCCTGGAAATGGTAGTATTTTGTTTCAAAAGGAAATAACATATTCAGATTATGACCATAAGATGATGGGAAAGGAGATGGGAGACAATTATAAAGACGGGTACAAGCATGGATATGATAAAATGAAATATGATAAAGGGTATAAATAAACCCACACTACCACAATATAAAAAAAATAAATTTTAATATCTAACTTTTTTTTTGTATATATGATTTAATAACCTAGGTATAAAAATTATCATTAAACTCTCTATCTTATAAAAAAGGTTTTTGGTTTTTGATATTTTTACTCACAATTCATTGTGTTGCTTGATAGCGTTATTGAAAAAAAAATGAAGTAGTTCATTATAAAAATTCACATCTCAATTTCTTTCTTTTTTTTGTAATAAGTAAAAATTGTTCATTATTAGAGTGTCCATCAATAAAAATTATTATCACTAATTACTTTTATCCTTCTTTATACTTTATACTATAGACTCTTTAACTATGAGGCGAAATCAATTCCAGATAGAACAGAAAATAGATCCTTAAATTCAGAATAAAGGTAACAATCAGAAAGAATATAAAAAATTAAAAGTGAGAAAATTTTTAAAAATATAGCATAAGATACTATAATATGATAGTGCAGTTTTGTTTATTAACATAAAATATTGAATAAAAAAACTTATTCACCAAGTCAATTTGGACGGGACGCAGAATTCATTATAGCCCTTTATCTGCTTTCCAAAGGATGGGAAGTTAAATTATCAAAAGGTAGTAAAGGGCCAGCCGATCTAATGGCAAAAAAGGATTTGATACTATTATACATTCAAATAAAAGCCAGTTCAAAGCTGCCTCGAATAAAAGGTTCAGCTATTACTAAACTAAAGAGCAAATCCTTCATGGATGGTGCTCTCCCAGTAGTTGCAACGCTACAACCAATGTTTCCATTATTAGATCATGATGAAAAAATATTAAATCATGATTCAATTACTTTGTCAGTCAAGAAAAAAGATAAAATGGAATTCAAGATATATTTTTATGATTTATCAGACTGGAGTAATATTGATCTTTAGATTAGTGGATAATCCTTAAATTTATTACGTATTAAAAACAATAATAGTACAATACTTTGTAACTTGAATTAGTAATAATAATGATAATAATTGAATATATATTTTCAATAAGTCAACGATGCTCATCTATATAGCATCGTTATAGATTAATATATAATAATTGTAAATGTAAAGATTCATTTTTTATTTATAGATATATTTTAGAATATCACTCTTAGTTTGAAAATCGTTTTTTACATTGCAAGTCAGAGACTAGATCATAATTTTAGAAATACTTTTCCAATATTTCATTTAAATCATGAACAAATTTATTGTAGGTCTCATTATTCTCCTTTTTTTCAAAGCTCAAATTACCTACTTGCTTAAGATTTTCTAATGATTTATCCAATTCTGCCAAGCCAATGGTCGCTTTTGCTAATCTATTGGATAAAAAAAACATTGATGAAAGGATATAGTTTACTTTATCGACTTCAAATTCTATGTCCTTAGAATACGGAAAAATTTTATCGAGGCTGTCCAATAATCTTTTTTTACTATCTTCCAGGCATTCATTACTGTCACATTGTTCTGCTTTTTTTGACCATTCAAATATACATTCAATAAAAAGTTTGTGAAAGTGAGTCATATTCGTTTCATTCACCAAAATGGATTATTATTAAACCCTATTAAATCCCTACTGGACCCGAATGCTTATTCTTTCGATGTAACTCAAATTGGGAAATATCTTTAAATTTGTCTTGACACATTTCACAGATATATGTATCAACTACCACCTCTTCTGATTTTTCTGTTTTAGGTTCTTCTAAATTATTAGAGAAAGACTCGTATTTTATTTTATCTTTTTCAAAAGGTAGTGAGAAAGAAGAATTTGATTTACCTTTAATTAAATTGGAAGAAGGATTGCTTTCATTTAAAAGTTCGTAACCATGTTTTACTTCATTTTCATTTAAATTTATAGTGATTTTCGATTCGTTAACTGAAATATTGGTTATTGAATTGATAGGGATATGATACTCTTCATCTTTTAATAGACCTTTTTTTAATACGATAAAATAATGGTATTTCATTTTTACATCAATTGCAATTACCTTTCCTAGATTCTTATTATCAGCAGTAACTGTTTCTAATCCTATAATATCAGTATCTGAAGACGCCATTACTAAATCCATCCAATTAATTTTTAAATATAAAATATTTTGTATGATACATTAAATTGGTTTTCATTTTATGTGGTTCAATGGTATTTGTTATTGTTCTCCTGCTATTATGGAAAGCAATTAGGTCGTCCAGGTTGCGTTTTTTCGAAATTATTTTTAGATTTTTTTTGTAGATATTAACTAACCGTGTAAAATTCATAATGGATACCTGTAAACAACAAAATATAAATAAATTTTTGTTATAATGAGAGCAATTCAATTCTTCATAAATTGTAGAAAAACAAGTATAAAAACCAAATTTTTCTTTCCTTTATTATATATCTAACACCATTATTCAATAAATAAAAAATTATGCACAATGGTTAGGTTAATTTTTGAATTAGTATTCATCAATAACCATAGGCTCCATCTGCAGGCCTGCATTGATTGCATAATAGTTTTTCTTTTCCATTTTCTTTTGAAGGTGTAACCTCCACGTTCGATGTCCCACAACTTTGACATTTTCCTATCATTTTATAATTATTTAGTAAATATAAAATAAAAAGGATGTATTTCTCTTAATTAGTAGTATAGCAAAGAAAATTAGTTTTTAATTACTAACCTTTTCCAATCGTATAATATTGTAAAGGTTACAATGAGATTAAATTATTTATCAAGGCAAAACCGTATTGGGATTTTTAATAATTTATTGTATTAATATTATTAAGAATTATAGTATTATTTGTTGAGATATATATTTTGTTTTGTTAGTTTATAACTTTCTTTATTAATGACAATACAGTTTTTTTCAGAAGGGTATACAGAGATGTATGTTTATTTGGATATTACTCACATTCAGAATTTATGAATTCATAATTTAGACCTTTATCTTGTAAATCAATCAAGCAATAAATATTTTGATGTACATACCATATTATGCGTTATAATGAAAAGGATAAGGCAGAACAGATTCCAGGATCTCAAAACGCTGGTGAAACAGCCTCCGTAGTAAGTGAACAAGGAGGTATTCCAGGTCAGAGAAAAGAAGTAAATGTAGAAAATTATGAAAAGGTTGCATCACTAGGTCAAATACTTAAAGATATTGAATTTCCAACAAATAAAGATAAAATAATGCAATTTGTAAAAACT
>DASVEV010000211.1:0-4537 GCA_036380415.1 Nitrososphaeraceae archaeon | reverse complement strand
AAGATATAGTCACCAGCATTGATAGTCAATAATGTACTGTTAACAGCAACGACCACTATGAATAGATAGTGCGTTGTACGTCGTAGCCAGACCATTAACATCCTACAATTGAAAGTTGTATATAAAATTTTATTTTTTTATCGAATTAATTTGTATCCCATATCTTGTGATTATATTGGAGTTATTAAAACTAAAAAAAAGATTTTTAAAAAGTATAGTAGATTAAAAAAAAGGTTTTATGGACGTACTGATTTTTCGTTTGCTACTTTTATGATAAATATTACTCCTAATATTTCTATGACGGTGAGTACAGACAATGCATACATTCCACTAGGTAATGGATAAGCCCACGGATATACAGTTACACCAACATATATACCACCGGCAGTTGCGACCCAACATAAGATAAATCCCATAATGTAAACTCCATTCATGTGTTCAACTCTACGACCTATCATACGTTCTATTTCATCACGATTTCCACCGTCAACTCTTTTTCCACCGCTACTATATCCTTTTGGTAAAGTCATGTAATATTAGTGTCTGAATATCCCTTTTAAATTTTGCTATTCCTTTGTATAATTATGACCAGAATAGAGAGATTTAAGAATTAATTGGTTTTAGTTATTCGTAGTTATACGTTTTACTATTTTAAAATATTTTAAAAATGAAAGACAAGAAAACAGCAAAACATATATCCATGTTATTCACCTTTCCTACTATACGAATATGATAAAAAGTGCATTAGCGGTAACTATAGGTATAGTTATTGTGATGTCTACTGCAGTAACTCTTATTCCAATAAAGGATGCTGATGGTCATGGTGTTCAGGCACAGCTTCAAAGCAGATTCGTAAGAATTCAAGATGAAGCTTTTTCAGCACAAAATTTGCAAACTGGAGAGGAGCTAACAGTAACTGGCACGTTACAAAGTCTTGTCAATAGACCATTAAGAGCATGGATTTCTCTTTTTAGTGAATCCACTAACGCAGGTAACAGATGGGAGTTTACTTCAAGAGACCCACCAGGTAACGTCTTTGTGCTTGAACCTCAGGCCACAATTCCATATACAGTAACGGCAAAAGCCCTAGAACCAGGAGTATATCACGTACATACCCAACTTAATGTTGCAACGGTAGGCCCAGGTTTAGGCCCAGGTCAAACAGTTCAGGTAACCGGTCCTGCAATATTAAAGGCAGTACCATGGGAAAATGTATTTTATCAAGTAATAATTATTGGTGCTGGACTTGGAGTAACTTTTGCAACTAGACCGTGGCAGGTTATTTAAAATAACCAACTCTTTTTTTATTTTTTAAATAAAATCTCTATAAATATTAATTTATGGAAGTAATATTTATGATGGTGCTACTTTAGTTATTATTATAAATAATTATATATTATATATTAGGTAATTAAATTGGGTGCTAAACTTCAGGTTAGATACAAAATAGTGTAAAAAACCATCGGATAAATTATTCTAAAAATTCAAATAATCTCTTAATTTAGCAAATTCATCATTCGCTTTTCAGTTAAGGAATAAGTTGTATGAGGTTTATTATTTCTAAATTCTTTTTTTAAACGTAATTAGATTATCTTTGTCCAACCATTCTTAAATGGCTTTTACCAAATTTCCAATACCAATTGAAGCATCCAATTCTGTATTTATATATTTTATATTTTATAATGAAATATCCTACTGCAAATTGTCTCATAGTTATATTTGTCGTTTGTAATTGGTTCAGGAAAATTTTAGCGTAACTCTTTCCAGAACCAATAGCATACAAAACCAGCAGAATTACCTGGTTCTCCTCCATGATTAATGTACGTTAGTTCTGAAATTTTGTTAGTATATTGTATTCCCACTAAAAACATCACATCAAATGAAGTATCATAATGATAGTTATATTACTTGTTCGGTCTCATAGATTTCGCAGACCCTTATAATTATATTATCTATCGAACATCATTTTTCGTGACATACCATTAAACGTAATTTGAATAAATCAAACATTGCTGTAAAGCTAAATTTTTTTATTAATAAAATAACCCATCTTTAGCTGTTTACTTTTTAGAAAAATGAGTGTTCAAGATTAACTTTTGATTGATGATAGAAATAAAGGGGTGAAATGCTTGATGAGTATGCCATTTGTAAAGGATGTATTCATCTAAGAAAGAACCATTTGTTGTATCAAGGTGATAATTTAAATGTACAAAATGTGATTGTCATCAAATGATAGAATAGTACTTGACATTTTTTTGACAGCCCTTTCAATCTGACTAAGACTTTACACAACCTTAAATGGCGGCATTTGTTACGAATCTACAATAAATGATATTTTAAACTATTTAGTACACTAAACATAACTTTCAAAATTAATTAATATCAAATAAAAAAAGATTAAACATGGTTTGTTTGTTAAACAAACCATCATTATAATGATGGTTTACCAGTGATGTTTCTCATCTGGAATTAAACCAATCTGTTCTCTTTCAAAGTATTTTTCCAATTCTTGTGTCCAACGTTCTTTTGCAGAAGCTCCGCCAAGTCCTTTCCTTCTTAGCCAAAATGAAATTACCCCAAGCAGGAAGACCGCAAATAATATTGTACCGAAAATATACACCATAACGTCGTAGAACAATGGATCATAGTTTGGACCTATTTGTTGAATTAGACTATTAAATCCGTTACTGATCATTGCACTGAGATTGGTTATAGCACCTACTACCATACCATATAGCAATCAAAGGCTGTGATATATACATTTTGGTATTTAATATTCCATTAAACTTTTAAAATAATATATAATGTTGGAAAATTTGTCAGAATTTTAAATTATATGATTCTTATAAACACTAGAAATTAAATCTTATAACTGAATGAATGAATGTTTTTTCAAATAAAAAAAAAGATTAGTATTTAGCTGGTTCTTTATGTCTGCTTCTACTCATAGCAAAGAATGCAGCTGCAACGCCACCGAATATTGCTACCAGTATTACTATAAATATAGCGGTTTGACTAGTATCTGCACTTAACATCGATGTACCTGAACCATAAGCTCCTTCTTGTCCAGCATTTGAAACTTTTTCTTGTGCTAGTTTCAATTCTTCTTCTAAATTCGAACTCCCGGCATATTGTGCTACCGCTGATTGAAGTCCTAAGAAAGTAGTTCCTATCACCATTACTATTGCAGTCGCTATCCAGATATTTGGTTTATTCATCCTAATCTTCACTTTTAAATTCAATTATTTAACTTTTATCATATGAAATGAGATAATTAAGTAACATTTAAGATATACAAAAAAATTAATAGTAATATGGCTCGTACTCATGCTCATACTCATGGAAAATCTCATTCAATTAGGCCGGCTACTAAAGATGCCCCTAGTTGGATTAATCAAAAACCAAAGGAAATAGTAGAACTTATTGTGAAATTATCTGATGAAGGATTATCGCCAACTGAAATTGGATTAAAACTTAGAGATGAATATGCTATTCCCCTTGTTAAACCAATACTAGGAAAATCCATTACAACGATTCTAAAGGATAATAACATTAGCTCTACAATGCCTGAAGATTTAAATAGACTATTACAGAAAGCGTTAGGACTTCAAAAACATTTAAAAACTCATAATAGCGATCATAGGAATGTTCGCTCATTAGAATTAATAGAATCGAAGATTCATAGAATTTCTAAATATTACAAATACAATGGAAAAATTCCTTCAAACTGGAAGTATTCTGCAGTAATAGCACAATTAGAATAAATAATAATGGTTAAAAAAGAGCTTGAAACTGCTCTTAAATTCAATGGCGAAAGAATATACTCGAATATTGATAAAGACATTTTTCTAATTTCTAGAAGAAATTGTGATGGATTAGTTGCTGGGACGATTATATCTACAGCATTATTAAAATTAGATACAAGATTTACTTTTAGAACAATTGATTATTTAGATTCTGATACTGTCGCAAGAATAATTTCTGAAGATCATGATTTTAATATTTTTATAGATTTAAATATAGAAGACATTGGAAAAATTAAGAATCTCAAAGATAAGTTCTTAATCATAGATCATAATAAAATATCACAAAATTTAAAGGATTATGAGGAATATTTACTAAACCCATACATACATGGAATAAATGGAAAAAATGAAATATCATCAGGAGGATTAGCCTATTTAATAGCTGAAAAATTAAATAAAGGAAATAAAAAGTTGTCACTTTTAGCTATAGTTTCTGCATTAGCAGAAAAACAAGATACCGGAGTGAAAAAATCCTTAACTGGATTAAATTCCGAAATTGCATCGGTTGCATCATCGACCGGAATTGTAAATATTAAGACAGATTTAGTTTTTAATTCTCTTGGATATAAACCCATACATGAAGCATTAGCTTATAATATTTCACCATTTATAGAAGGTGTTACATGGAACAAAGAAAATTGCTATAAAATTTTGAAAAATTCAGGGATTAATACTCATAAGAATGGCAAATTGAGAACTTTTGCAGAAATATCTGAAGAAGAAAAAAATAT
>DASVEV010000210.1:0-4707 GCA_036380415.1 Nitrososphaeraceae archaeon | reverse complement strand
CTTCTCTATTTTGTTCATTTAGAATAATACCATCTTGTTCAGTTATTGCTACCCATCTTATAGACCTTTAACTAGAAAGAAATAAAATTAATTCTTTGAAATTATTATTATTTACTTTCTAACAATGAATTTATTTTCTTATCTAATGTCAAAATCTTGTTTAACATTTCATCATGATTTTGCTCAACTATTTGTATCTTTTCTAAAATATTTTCGTGCTTTTCTAGACTAATTTCATGCTTTTCTTCTAAGTTTAATATGTGGTCTTGTAATTCCTTTTGTATAACGGCAGTTTTCTCTTGTCTATTGTATATCAACCAACTGACAAAGCCCCCGATGAATGCTCCTATTATAATACCTATATAAGTAGAAGCAATATTGGATAAATCTCCTGCACTA
Source organism: Nitrososphaeraceae archaeon (assembly GCA_036380415.1). Taxonomy (GTDB): domain Archaea; phylum Thermoproteota; class Nitrososphaeria; order Nitrososphaerales; family Nitrososphaeraceae; genus TH1177. Next base: position 4,308 of record DASVEV010000210.1, on the reverse strand, counting down.
AAACAATCTTTCAAGTCGACACATCCCCACATTATGAATATTTCTAATAACATATTACATGAACTTGATTCGTTACTTTTTATTTTATTGATTTCTATATAAACAAATAGCAACTAATTACCTAGTTTCATTCACTTCCGGTAATTTACAGGGAGTGTTAGCAAAGTTTTCTTCTCTAGTTTTACCATATGAAAAATATTTACAGGGGATAGCCGTCCTCGGCAAAATTAGCACAGGGTTTAACTTTATTATTTTATTAATTTAGCAATAGGAATAACTTTCATTTTTTTAGCTCATAGAATAAGATAATTTTATTTGTCATTTATTTAGAAAATATTACTTCCTTAAGCTTTTTTATTATGTTAAGAATTATTTTGCTACATTTTGTTAAACTCTACAAAAATAATTTTTTACAAAATTTTTGATATTTTTAATAATTATCTATTAATTTTGTGATTTTCAACAATATTACGATAACTTTATTTATATATACTAATTAAAAGAATCAATGCAATACAATAATATGTTTATGGTATTACCAGTGACAACAACATTAATTCTTATTTCGACACTACTGTCAATGGCAATATTCACTAATGTTTCTGTCTTTGCTCAATCGGAAGGAACTAATCAAACAGGTGAATCATTAAAACAAAATGCTAGTGATATTGTATCAAATATCAGTAAAGAAGTAAAGAGCAAAGGATCTAATATTACTAAAGAAGTAGCAAAAGATGTGGCTGCAAATATAGGAAAACAACTACAAGATTTAGCAAAGTAATTCATCTTTATCTTTTTAATGATGGTGATTTTTTATAATGATGATTCTTTCTTATTTGTATCTTTTTTGAAATGTTTCAAAATTTTAAAGGTTTTTATAGAAACTAATTTGATGTTCAATTCTTAAATGATTCTGATATTATATAAATAATATTTTGAATCCTTTTTTTAGAATAAATATCACAATGGAAACCTCTGAGCCCAATGAATTTGTTAATTTAAATGATTAATTAAGATTACAGGCAAAAATGACCGTCAAACCTCTGGATTAAGAACAACTAAAATTAAAAATAGCCTCTGCTATTTAGTATCTTAACTCTCTCCTATTTATAGAATAAATTAATTTGAATTATTGTCCTCTCTTCTGAATTTTGCTTTTTTCTGAAATTTTCCCTATTATTTTATACGGATTTAGAATTAAGTTATATATAGAGAATGATTGTTGATAAAATTAAATATGATAATTATTTCATAATACAATTCTGAGATAAGATAGGAACATTTCTTATATTTATTATTTGCAAAAAATATGTTGAATGTTTTACTATAGTTAGGTTAACTTTTCTTGTGGTATTAATATTAAAATAGTAAATCACATTTCTAATAATATGGGAAATAGAAGCCGAACAGAAATAGTAGCAATGATACTGGATGCTGCAAACGAAGGAGGAGAAACCAAGACAAAAATTATGTACTTTGCTTTTCTAAGCTATAACCAATTAAAAGAATATCTTTCTATCTTGATAGAAAACAATCTGATAGAATATCTGGATGGGGCTAATAAATATAAAACTACAGAAAAAGGATTGTTCTTTCTTAAAATGTATAATGAATTGGGAGAATTGTTACCCCAAACTACTACAATTAAAAATGACTAAATAATCTAATTTTTCATTTAATATCCTAAAACATATAATAATAATTTTTATAGTAACTCTATTTTCGTATCATTTAAAAATAAGTTTATAATATGAATTTTAGAACATTGACTAGTATTTACTGTTTCAACATTTTTCAGCATTATTTTGAATAATATGATTAGTCAATGAGAAATTTAAGTACCATTTCCTAATCTGCTTTATAGAGTATGTTATTCTACTTTTATTCGTAGTTCAAATATATTTTTTCATTGTTATTGTATCATGCACAAGTCAGCAGTATTTACTTTTGGACTTTTGGCAATCTACCTCTTACAATAGTATCACAAACAAAATCTGAATGAGGTTTAACAAAACAAGCTATTTCACCTATTGTTAGTTCATTTGTTCTTTTTTTTCTTGGTTTCTTGATATTTTTATCATTATTTGAAAATTCAAGAATGAAGTTATCTTCTAAGAGTTTTTGCTGATATAAATTTCGGTAAGGATTCTATCTTGTTATCTAATAATATCAACTACAAGAAAACAAAACATCATCTATTTATTTTAGCAATCTGGTTGTAGAGAGGGAGAGAGACAGAATCTATTTGTAAAGTTTGCTCAATATTTGATTTATAGCGATATTTAGACACTGCTTGTCAGTCAGAAAAGATATAGATAAAATTTCAGATAATTGAAATTGGCTCTAATAATATGAATATGAGAAACAAGTTATTGGATTAGTAGTAAAGAGATAAAATAGTTAATCCACTAACCAAATAGAACTAAATTAGTTATATAAAATGTTTATCCTACTATTATATGTCAAGTAATTCTACTATCTATAATCCAGAAGATATTATAAAAAAAGAAGCTAGAGGTTTAGGGGAGGATACAGATTTTGGTGAAGTACAAGAAGTTGGTGTAGAATATATAGTAACACAAAAAGGTATTTTGGACAAAGACAAATACTATATTCCAAAGAATTTGGTAGACAGATTTGAGGATAGTATAGTCTATTTTAGTGTTACAAATGAAGAGGCAAAACAGTACAAAGAACACGAGACGAACTTAATATAATTTTTTATTTAGTTATAGTTTAATGATAATGAAAAACAATTTTTTCACAGTACGATGGTTGGATTTTAGACAAGGCCAGGGTATATATCTTGGTTTTCTTATATATTTTGCAGATTCTATACTTATTCAATATGCATTGTTGATTGGAAAATTTCCTTTTATAGATTCGCTCCTAGGAGCAAATATAATAGGATTTGCAATAGTATTCATAGCATTATATGTACCTCTTGCAATCATAATAGGATATTGGCATAGAAAGAGCCAATGGACAGTAGAAGTCGAAGCCTTATTTAAAGAGAATAAAGTTGGAGCAATGATGTGGCTTTTTGTTATTGACTTGGTAGAAGGAAAAATAAATGAAAAAGAAAAGAAGGAAATGAGAGAAATGCTTTTAAAAATAACAAAAGGAAAAGGAAAATCGACTCCAGAAGATAGTAATGAAAATACACGTGTAGAAAAATAAAGTCTTAGTATTATCTACATATTAATAATGTATTTGAACCTGAAAAGGTACTAAATGAAAACATCAAACCAAGCTTTGAGAATGTATATAGTACATAAGCTCTATTATGACATTATTGGATATTCTTGGTCTTTTTCAACTAATACAGGTAACATATTTTTTAGATTATACTATTCCAATTAATTGTAATACATTAAAAATTATATTTATTAACAGTAGTGATAATATCTAACATTCTCGCTTTTGTATAGTTTTAAATTGAAATTCAGTATGTTAACTTGAGTATTGTACTTTGATAACCTCTAATTTTTTATTTTTATGTTTTATCTAAATGATTTTAATTATTATTCCTCATTTCAAAATATATATCTAAAAGGTTTTTGAAAGTTCAAACAAAAATTATTTTAAAATAAGTCTCTAAATAATAAAAGCTATATGCTTTGTAGTAATATCTCTAAAATAGACTCCTCTTTTAGAACCGCTATCGGTATTACTCCCATTTGTCCATAATATCTAAAAATTCTGCTTGTTATTGTTGTTATTCTGAATATATTACATCAAATTATACAAATAAATAAATTAATTACAAATAAACAAATATGACTATACACTAGACATTAATACATACGGTTATATACCTTAGTGACTTATATATATACATGTCAGCAAAAGAAAATACAACTAAATTTAACAATGACAACAATAATTTCAATGAAAGAACAAATAACACCTTAAATCAACAACAAGATGCAATGAATAAGACATTTGACAATACATTAAATAATATAAAAAGAACAACTGATGAAGCTACACGAGAGATTCCACGATATACACAACGTATTGCTGAATATCAAGAACAAACTATTCAAACTGTAAAAGATATTGCTTCTGACTTTATTGAAGCAGAAAAACAAGTAATAGGCTCTTTTCAATCACAAGTAGATAGAAATAGTAATGGTGTATGGGATTTGTATAATCCACAAAGAATCGCAGAAAATCACGCAGCAATGGTAAATCATTTTACAAGTTACCTGTTAAATACAAGTAATCTAATAAATAATGCTCTAGCATCAAATATGAGAGTATACAATACAGCACTAGAACAAACACGTGATAATCTAAAGGCTT
>DASVEV010000209.1:0-3724 GCA_036380415.1 Nitrososphaeraceae archaeon | reverse complement strand
AATATAGTATAACAAAAAAAAAATTATGCCAGTTACAGAAGATAATGAGATTTCTGCTATTATGAAAAGAAAAAAAGAAATCCTAGAAGAAAAATTGAGATCGATGAATGAAATAAAAAAAATTAATAAGCCTGTTAATCTCACTGATTCAAATTTTGATACAGAGAAATCAAAATACTCTTTGTTAGTCGTAGATTTTTGGGCTGCCTGGTGTGGCCCCTGTAAAATGATATCTCCTATCATAGAACAACTAGCGGAGCAATATGCTGGAAAAATAGTATTTGGTAAGATAAATGTAGATGCGAATCCTCACATATCACAAAGATTTGGAATTCAAAGTATTCCAACTCTAATGATTGTGAAAGAAGGACAGGTTATTGATGTAATGATTGGCGCGTTACCAAAAGGACAAATTGAAAATAGAATAAAACAACTTATAGAATAGATGTACGCTTAAATATATTTAGAAAATAAAATGAAAATAATTTTTTTACTGATAAAATTATATCCATGAGGAAATAGAGATCATAACGTTCAGTCACGATCTTACTCATGCAAAAAATTATCGAAATACGATCTTATTAAATTTTTCATATTATGAGATTTAGGTATAATAATGATTAATTATGCATAATTGCCCTTTATAGAAGATTTTGCTCCACAGGCCTCACACAATAAAAAGCCTAATTTTTTATTTTTTTCTGTTCTTGTATCAGGGCTACCGCAAACTGGACATATGACATAATCTTTTACATATCTATCAATTAACGCACCAAACGACGAACGTACTTTACGTCCTAAAAAAATAACTCGATCACCGTTAATATAACCAGCCGAAGCAAGCTCCTTATTAAGATATAGTAATAATTTTTCTGGCTCGCGACGTAATGCTTTTGGAAAATCCACAAAGTTTCTAAATATTGTTCTCTGACCAACCCAAATTATTTGTGGAACAGGTAATTCCAATCTAGAGACTTCTTTTTTAGCTGTTGTTCCTAATTTATTATGAAGTCTATCAAGTAATAATTCGTAATCTGCTTTAGTTTGATGTTGTTCCATAATAATCAATTTACACTTTTTCTTATTAATGTACGTTGTGGTAACTATATAAAAATAAGATTTTAGACTATTGAAATATTAATAATACTAATAAATTATAATACAACAAGTACATATCATTAGGTGAATTTTATTACATTTTTAAATAAAGTAGTTATACAATCAGCATAGGAACATTATAGAAAAATTCACTTATTATTAATTAATAACTATTAATATGTAATTGTTAAATCTGAAAAATTCTTTTGTTTAAGTGAATCAGAGGATATAAAAGAAAAAAGGTATCTATAGCAGAAATAAATTTTATTTATTGTAGTCATTTAACCATTGAAAAAATGGATGAACGGTATTGTTATAAGGTAGTTTTGAAGAATCAGACACATTATAACATAACATAAGCATTCTTTTCTCCAGTTTATTGATTAGATGAGCTGGAACTTCTGTTTTTTTAAAGGGTTGTTTAAATAGTTCATAAAAATAATCTTGTTTATAATATGCGATATGCTGTTCAAAACAGTTGGATTGAATTGTTGGATCTCCTGCTATTCTATAACTTAGATGTGTATAGGAAGACGAGGATATTTGTTCTTCTATGCTTATTTGTAATATTCTTTTGTTATATTCTTCTCTTATAAACTCGGAATCAAGTTTATTTTCTTTAAATTCATGAAAGATCTTAATGTTTCTAGCTTGTTGTTCCATAGTCCTTTTTGCTATATTTCTAACGGATAATATTTCTAAATCACTAATTACTTTATTATCTTTTCCAAACAAATAAAATATTCCCACTAGCTCATTTTTCTTAATAAAGGGGAATTCAATTTTTTTTTCAATAAATTGTGTTATTCTAGAAGATATATCTATTGGAGTAAATATTCCCATAAAGGAATCAGTTACTACAACCATTATTATCTCCTAAGATAATACTTCATATAATAAGTTATTATAAGTTATTAACAATTGATCAATAGTAATATGATGATATATTAATGATATATTAACCTAAAATAATCTTTAAAATAAACTAGAATAATTCATTGTGTGTTAAATAAAAAAAAAAGATTTAGTGAGCATGTGGTGGTGGAGCGCCTCCTTTTGAAATTGACTCATTGTATGTTCCTTCTGCTTTTTCATGGAATTCTAACGCAGCTTGATCTACTTTAATTGCTTGTGGTGGACAAACTGAAACGCACGCCATACACCAGATACAATCATGTTCTCTGATAGGATCTGCTTTATCTGTATAATCTTTTCTCTCTTCCTTTACTGCAGAGCCAGTTCCTTCAAATGTTTCCTTAGTGACATCTTTAGCAGGAACATCCTTTTCTGTTCTAAACCATTGAAATACTTGAACTGGACAGGCTTCAATACATGCACCGTCAGCTACACAAGAATCCCAATCAACGGCTACCATGGTACCACTTACACCTAATGGAACTTGTTCTTCGCTTCTTGCAGCATAGGCTGCTTTTACTTCTTCATTTTCGAATGCTTCACCGGGTTTACCTGGTCCCCACATATAGTGAAAATGTTCACCATCAGAAAGTTGGATTTTACCAATTACTTGATGATTTTTTGGAAAGTCTGGATCTATTGGCATTTATATCTATTTTATCCATGAACATATATTATATAAATCATATGCGAATTAAAAACGGTTTCTATATATATTTAACAACCCTTGCTTAGTTGCTGCTAGCTACGATCATGTAGATTATAAATTAATTTATTTTAATTTAATAAAAAAAAAAGAAAAAAATTTTTGAACTAGTCATTGAATGCTTTTTCTGCGTGCTGGGTTATATCCAAGCCTGCTTCTTCTTCCTCGTCTGATACTTTTAGGCCAATAGTCTTATCTATAATCTTGAAAATTGCTAAGGATACAACAAACGCAAAGGCTGCAACCACAGCAATTCCAAATGCCTGTATACCTAGTTGTTCTGGATTTCCATGTAGCCATCCTACAGGTCCATTTGGCATTATCAAAGGACTAGCTGCTACACCTATTGCTAAAGCACCTATGATACCTGTCACACCGTGAACGGAACTGACATCTAATGCATCGTCTATCTTTAGTTTTTCTTTGAATAATACTATACCATAGTATGATCCAAATCCTAGAACGATACCCAGAATAAAAGCGGATTCTCCACTAATGTAACCAGCGGTAGGTGTAACCCCCGCAAGTCCAGCTATAGCACCGTTTATGACGGCTGCTATGGAAGGTTTTCCTGAACGTTTCCATGATAGAAATAGCCAAACTAATGTACATGTTGCAGCTGCTATTTGCGATGTCAAAAGAGCGTTTCCTGCAACGCCATTAGCAGCTAATGCACTACCAGCATTAAATCCAAACCATCCCAGCCATAGCATTGTAGCTCCTATTACCGCTAGTGGTAAATTATGGGGGACCATTATTTGTGGTCCGAAATTCTTCCTCCTTCCAAATACAAGTCCAGCAGCAAGAGCGGCCATACCCGCAGTTGTATGTATTACTATACCACCTGCAAAGTCCCATACACCAAGCTGTGCTAACCATCCGCCTCCCCATATCCAATGAGCTACTGGGAAGTAGATGAATAAGCTCCAAGCTATGGCAAATATGAAAAATGCACTATACTTGATCCTTTCAGCAAATGCACCAGAAATTAATAGAGGAGTAATA
>DASVEV010000208.1:0-3144 GCA_036380415.1 Nitrososphaeraceae archaeon | reverse complement strand
TTTAATCAATTATTTTATAATTTCGCATATTTTATAATTAGAAATATTCCAATCGTTATTGATAATTTCAATGGTATTAATTAATAGATCTTCCATCTTCTATTACAAGATACATTATCAATTCCCACTATATGAATCACCTATAACTGGGTTAGTGTGTTGTGAAACATATTTGAAATAAAAGAGGATTCAAGTATTATTTAATTTGTTATGTTAGCAAAAAATTACTTGTATTCCTTAAACTTGATTTTCAGTATTTCTCCTTCGTGTTTAATAATTTGACTAGAGCAAGGTTAAAAAATTTGTAAAGTATAAAATTATTTAATTAATAAATAAGATATATTATTAACTTATTTATATTGATTTTAGAGGTTAAATTGTCATTATATGAGTAAACTATCAGATATCGTGCAGTTTTCCATTAATGATATAAAATTATTGTTATTGGCACTAATTATATCCTCAATTATTTCATCAATTCTAGTTTATCTTTTAACTTCTACCTTTAATCTTGAACTAGAGTTTATGTTTAGTAATTGGGTAATCGATATTAGTGCAGGATTTGCAGTAATATTTGCACTCATAATCATAATAAGAGAGAGAAATCGTAAAAACGAAGGAAAAAAATATGTATCGTTATTTATTGCAATATTACTTTGGTTTTCAGCCGAAATTGTATATACATATTATCAAAGCATATTAAGAATTGATGTACCATATCCTTCTTATGCAGATAGTTTATGGTTATTAGGATATATTTTTATGGCTTATCATTTGTATTCATCTTTTTACTATTGGAATAAAAAGAAGAAATTTAGTGAAAGTTCAGTATTTATAATTACCATTTTTTCAGCACTACTAATTCTTTTTTTGGTTCAGTCAACTGCAATAACATATTCAAATGATATCAATTTAATATTAGTTGCTATATTATATCACATAGCAGATGGGATAATATTAATACCAGCACTTGTTTTGTTATGGAACCTACGCGATGAAAAATTTTTATATATTCATATAGCATTGATATCATTATTTGTAATATTGAATACATTTGCAAATGTAGCATATATTTTCACTTTTAATTCAGGAATAAATATTATTACATATTATGCGTGGATTTGGGATTTGTTATATAACCTTTCTTATATTCTTCTTGCTGGAGCATTATTTTGGTATGATAAGTTAATACAGATACTAAATAAAAAAATAGACCAAATTTTCATAGTAAATAAAAAACAATTTCAATTTTTATGGGAAAAACAGGATAAAGCTGAAATAATAGGAAATGCTTATTCATATATAGATAAAGAAAATATAAAAGATACATTAAATACTTTGATAACCAATGCAAAAAATGAAATTGCGTTATTAATATTCATTCAAAAACAATATAATCATAATTTAATCGCAAACTTAAATTTATTACTGACTGATTCTAAGAATAGTAATAATCTTAAAAAACGAATTTTATTTGATACTATATTTAACCTAAAACTTTTGTTATCTAGAAAGCCTGCTACTTTGGACATACAGTATGTAAAGATAGATAAAATATTAAGATCAGATATGATTATATTTATAATAGATCACCAACATTTGCTTTTTATAGATTTGAAAAAAGATATGAGTCCTAATAATCTCTTGGCTATTTACACGGCAAATAGTAATATTATTCTTCAATTTTCTAGCTTATTCGAGAACTTATTAAATCTATCAGAATTAAGAGAACGATCATCTAAATATGATGAATAATGAAATATTATTATTATATTATCTATATTATACTAGTAACTCTTCAAGGAATGATTGTAATTACCACAGGTTCATGGGAATAATTATAAAAACTAGGATTAACCATTTTGAATTTGGGCTCAGCGGGATTTTGAACTTAACTAATACATAGGTTTACTACATTTAAGATTCTATGTTGTATTACAATCAAAATAATATAGAGTATGTAAATTGGTTTGTATACAAATCATAATTAAATAAATTATAGATTTATTTTTTGTTTGTAATATGAAATTTGAATAGACAAATGAATAGAAGGAAAAGATAACAGTAAAAAGTTCATTACAGAGATTCTAATAAACCGTTACCTAACGTTGATTTATTATTATTAAATTTATAAATATAAATAAAGATATGATTTATGATGATAAATTTATTATAGGTTTTTTATTTCTTTAATCTTCTTCATCTACCATCAATATGTACCTGAACTATAAGAGAAGAGCACGATTTTATAAAGTGATGTGAATAAATTTATTTTTTAATTAATAGTTTCACCACTTGCAACTATATTATAATCACCAAGTTTATGAAAGCCAAAGCCAAGAACTTCTAAAATATCAAAAGATACTTGCTCAGTTGGTTTTAATATCGAGGAAGGAGAAGTAATAAAATGATCTATTTTTGCTAATAAAGTTCCAGTTTTATCATAATATTCTGCAAAAACTTTTACTTCTTGTAAATCTTGTGTACTATTGTTCTTAATATCACCTTTTATTACAACTGAATTAGTAACACTTCTTTCTACACTCAGATTTTCAAATGCTAAATTTATTTTATCACGTACATTGTCAGCAGTATTCTTAGAAATATTATTTGATAAAAGAGTTGGCGCAGTGGTAATTTGATTGGAAGTTTTAGGTTCTACAATTATTGGAGGCTGTTGTTGTTGCTTCTTTGTTGTTGTTGCTAGTAATTCTTCTGTTGTAGTATTAGTCTTGCTATTATTGTTAGTAACGGTAGAAGGAGGAGGAGTCTTAGGTTCTACAATTATTGGAGGTTGCTTTGCTGTTGCTGTTAGTAATTCCTGTAAAATATCTTTTGAAATAACAAATACAAAAATAACTGGAGGCTGCTTTGTTGTTCCTAGTGTTGTTAGTAATTCTTCTTTTGTAGTATTAGTTATGCTTTTATTATTATCATCATCAATTCTTTCCTTATTATCCTCCATTATATTTTTTCCAAAATTGAGATACTCTACTTGTCCGTTAGTAGTGGAATTTCTGTTGGTATATATTTCACTTAATTCATTTATTGCTAATCCTCTATTCCAAACTCGTAATTCATCAACTTCTCCATTAAAATATTTGTCTAAATCTAAGGAATTTGCTCCTAGTCTAAGTGGTTGAT
>DASVEV010000207.1:0-11256 GCA_036380415.1 Nitrososphaeraceae archaeon | reverse complement strand
AGGAATTAAGTCTATTGCTTTATTGTCAGAATTGTTCGTATTATTATTGCTATTACTGGAATTATTAGAATCATGTTCAATTTTTAAAACTGCGAGATCAGTAAGTTTATCTGTTCCTATTACTTTAGCATTGAATGTTCTCCCATCATATAGAGTTACTTTTAATCTTCTAGCATGATCTACTACATGATAATTTGTAAGAATATGACCTTGATTATCAATTGTAATGCCAGATCCTACACCTTCAATCGGAAATATACGGAAGAGTTCATCAGTTACCATTCTGACACTTGCAATATTAACTACATTCTTGCTAACTTTTTCAATAGCATTAACCAGTGATTCTTCATTCAGAGGAATCAATATTCTCTATCTCCTCTTTCTAATGGAGATTTTGGTTTGGAAGGAGTTATAGGTGGTTTCTTTACCGTTGGTTGATTGATTGTTCTATTATACATATTTTATATTATAATAGAGATTGATGATTAAATTGATTAATTATTATTAAATTAGTCACACTACTTGTATAAAGAGCTCACATTTTAATAATCTTCAAATTTAATAATTATTTGTAGGACCATAGTCCTATAAATACAGGGTTTGACTTAAACCCAATGACATTAACATACATATCTTTGATGATAGTTGGAAGAAGAAATAATCATAAATAAAGCGATTCTTGAGAAAATATCAATACAACTAACCAATATCAATAGAAAATCATAACACAATTCAATCGATCTCTCTCAAACAACTCTATAGAATTGTAAAAAATATTGTTAATACTTTTCAGTCAAACTTTGACCTTGCATATGTGCATTTACAGAATTATAAAATTAATAAATTTCCAGAGATAAACATTATTATTTACAAATATTTCTATTTTTGCATGAATATTTTATAGGTTTTTGATTATTTTTTTAATTATATTCAAAAAAATTAATTATATATTAGATTGACCTCTATAGGTTTGGTATGATAATTGAAGGATTAACAATTGTTATCATTATAGGAAGTTGCGCTTTGGTAGCATGGTATGCTAAAAATAAATTTCAACCTGAAATTGAAAAAACAATTGAAGATCAAAAGAAACGAGAAATTAAATCATACCCACAAATTATAAAGAAACAAGATCTCAAAAAAAACAGATAAATTCCAAATTTTTATTTATCCTTGAAAGCATAATTGTATATTGAAATTAAATAGTTTCTAAAAATGATAATATATTACAATACTTATAAAGAGGGTTTTTAAAATTTTTATTTTTACCAGTTCAAAATTTGTTTTGCTGAATTTAACTTGTCAAAAATATCTTTAATGAAATGATCTGCAAATTGATCAAAATTATATATCTCATATTTTTCTCTATATTCATGATTTCGTTTTTTATATTCTTCTTCAAGCCAAAGGAAGTCTGACTCTTTCAATTTAATCATGTATCTATTTGTTTTTGATTTAGATTCAAACATATTTAGCATGAACAAACTTGCAAATTGAGTAAAATTCTTTATTTGATATTTTTCTATGTATTCTTCTTTGAGTATCTCATAATTTTCTTTTAACCATATTTTAACATCTGCTCTAATGGTTAAAGAAGTATATCCGCCAGAAAAATCTATTTTTATTTGATGCATTTCAGCTGAATAAAAACCTCTTTTGATTTCGTTCATTATTATTATTAATGCACTAGGTAAGAACATACCAGGGTAATATTCATCGGTTTGCTTCTGTAATTTGGTAAGAATAGCAGGTTTTAATCCTACTGTGGCATATCCTTTACTAGGCATCGGATTTGTAGATATGATCTTATTATTATTGTTTTATAAAAAAAAGTAATTAATATTTTGAAACTTTTATATCATGTTTGTGATTTAGGTTTTAACCTTTATATTTATCCTTTTGAGCTTATATATCCCTTTAAATCTTCGCCGTTGATAACATCTTCTTCAGGTGGTACATAATTTATTACGCCATGTCGTTCTTTGCCAGGATATTTTTTTTGTGTCAATAGTGCTACAATTATAAATACTACAAAAGATATTGGAGGTGGTAATAAAGTATCTACTCCTGCATACTCTGGAGGAGTTATAAAATACATCATCAGCCTTAAAGATGACCCTACTATTAAAGACGCTATTGCTGCTGCCCAATTGGCTTTCTTCCAGAATAAACCTAAAGTTAGTGGAGCCCACGCACCAGCAAAAACTATATCAAAAGCCAAAATCAAGTATATTCCAGGTCTAGGTATCATGAACCCCAAAATGAATCCTGATAGCATTATAGGGATTGTAATTAATCGAGTAGTTATCAGCAATTTTTTGTCGTCTAACCCTGGTCGCTTTAATATAGTTCTCAGTATATCTCTTTGAATAAGATTTCTGGCAATCACACTGGATATAGCCAATAATCCTCCATTTGCAGTTGACATGGATGCTCCTAACACTCCCATCAATAGTGCAGCTCCTATGGGAAATGGCAAATACTCTATTGCTAACGTGGGATATGCAGTATATGGATCTTCGAGATTAGGTAGGAAATACAAGGCAACAATGCCCATCAAACTAACAGGGATAATGATTGAAATTGTCAAACCAGCAGCCATAAGTGCTCCTCTTCTTGCAGTCTTTCCATCCCTTGCTGAAAATACTCTCTCCATAAAATCTAATGCTACAACGTCTCCTAACCCAAGTGCCAAAATTCCTCCCCAAACAGCTAAAGCGCCGTTTTCCATACTGATTAGTCCAGATAGATCTAGAAAGCCTTCAGGTGCTGATCCTAAGATCGTGCCAAAATCTACTCCAGAAAAACCCAAAGCGAAAAAAATGAATGCTGCCCAGAATGCTCCCACTGTTAGATAAACTTGAAAAATATCTGTATATGCTGAAGAGAATAGCCCTCCAGCAAAGGTGTAAACTAGTACAGCGCAAGAAACAATTAACATCGCCCAAAATAGGCTAATATGTAAAACAGTAGAGAGGATAAATCCACCAGCTGCAAAATTTCCTGCTACTAATATTATAAAACTTATCATTAATATTACTGAAGAAATTCCTTCAGCTCCTACACCATATCGTCTGTAATAAAAATCAGGTAGAGTCAGCATGGACATTTTATTTAATCTTGGTGCATAAATAATGCCTGTCAAAATTAAACATAAAGCTAAGCCTATGGGAATTACTGCGCCTGCCCAAAAACCAAATTGATAAACTAATGCAACATTTCCTAAAGATGAATTTCCATCTATTGATTGAGCTGAGAGCATTGTACCTACAAAAAAAAGAGGAAGACTCTTACCCGCTACCATATATCTTTTACTACTTTTTTTGACAAGAAATGATGTTAATATTCCAACAGTAAGAACTAAAGCCATGAAAGATAAAACCGCTATACCATAAGAATCTATAACCACCAATCTTAGTTAGTAATAATTTAATAATTATATAAACTCTATGTTTATAAAAAAATAAAATTAATTCTTATTGATACGTAGATTACATTAAGAACAATTAAAAAATGTTCGACTGTCGAACTTTCGACTGCCGAAAATTATAAGTCTAAACGTAATCTACTTAGGAATATTTAATAATAAATAGTAATCATTATTATTGAATAAATATGGGAATGGAATTTTATGGTGATTCATATAAAGGAAACGACGAACCTATATTTGTCGGAATTCCAACATTCTTGAAACTACCATGGGTTAGAAACAAAGAAGAGTTAAAAAAAGTAAAACCCGACATGGCAATTGTGGGAGAGCCATTTGATTTTGGGACGACAATCCGTCCAGGTGCTCGATATGGTCCTAGAGCTATTCGTGCAGCTTCTACAGTACCTTCACCTCCTTATGAGCACTTCAATATTGAAACAGGTGTAGATCCTTTTGGTGTTTTTAAAACTGTTGACTATGGGGATGTTGTTGTATCACCAGGGGATGTAATTGAATCGCATCGACGAATGACTGCCAAAGTGAAAGAAATATTAGATATAAATGCAGTTCCAATTATTTTAGGCGGAGATCACTCAATTACATTTGCTAATGTCAGGGCACTAGCAAAAAAATATAAGAATATCGGAATGATACATATTGACTGTCATGCTGATTGTGCTCCACAAGGACTTTGTGGTTTCAAATATGATCATGGTGCACATATAAGAAGAATCATGGAATTAGGATGTTTAAAAGGGAAGAATTATACTTTAATCGGTCCTCGAGGTTATTGGCCCGGACCGGATCTTTACAAATGGATGGCAGATCAAGATTTTCAGTGGTTTACAATGTTGGACGTTGAGGAATTAGGTATAGATCAGATAGCTAAGGAGGCAGCAGATAGAGCCAACGATAATGTTGATGCTGTATATGTAAGTTGGGATATAGACACTTTTGATCCTGCCTATGCACCAGGTACAGGTGAACCAGAACCCAATGGCTTAACGTCAAGAGAAGGAATGCGATTAATGAGATTGTTATCTACGTCTTTTGATCCTGATAAGTTTGCATTTGATCTTGTAGAGGTTTCTCCCACTTATGATGTAAGTGATGTTAATTCGTATAATGGTGGAATCACATC
The DNA here is from genome assembly GCA_036380415.1 of Nitrososphaeraceae archaeon. Classification (GTDB taxonomy): domain Archaea; phylum Thermoproteota; class Nitrososphaeria; order Nitrososphaerales; family Nitrososphaeraceae; genus TH1177. Next base: position 6,685 of record DASVEV010000207.1, on the reverse strand, counting down.
TGGATTAGCCAATAGACTGATCGTTGAGCTTATGGCTGGCTTGTCATTGACGAAGAAAGGAGAAAAAGAGGGTTTCCCAATTAGACCTAAATTTTATAGAGGAAAAGGTCATACATATGATTTTGGTAATGGACCCAAGGCTAACATTCCTAAAAGGAATAAATAATGATCCACATCGAAGTTAGATTATTGGAGGAATTATTTCCTTCCTTATTTCATATTTTTGAATTTCCTGATAAAGACGATGATGAAATAATTTTTTTTATTCTAATCCAAAAAATACAAACCAAACTTTCAATGAATCTTAAAATTAATGTTAATGAAGCACTGATAATCTATTGTTCATTCATAGTAAATAAACTTCGTGCTAAAACCTGTGTAAGTGACATCCAAGAAAAGGCAAAAAGACTATTGTCATATAAAAATGTCATGATTGGAGTTCCTGAGACGCTTAAAAATACTTTATTCATTGTTCAAGTAGATAATATTCCTAAAACACGAATAATACTAAAAGAACCAATTAAAATCATGCAATATCTATTGAAGGAAAATTAAAGAAAAATTATCATCATTATTGTAGAAATGAAATGACTATAGGATTTTGAGAGTAATAATTTTTCTATTCAATAAATTCTTCATTTATTAATCAGATTTGAATGGAAATTTATTACATTTGTTATTTGAATATATTTGATATCTGACATCGAAAATCACTATTAAGATTTAGTAAAAGGGAAAAGAAAAAGTTACTGTCATTTTGATAAAAAACATAAGCTGCAAATCCATTCTAAATCAGTAATTTCTTAAATTGACCAATTCTTAGTAGATTTTTAAAGAAAATGAGTTAAAAAATCAGTAATAATGATGTATAGGACGTTGCTGTTTTCCTAATTTATCAAAATAGTGATCATGTTTCTTCTCTCCCCCATCATGGGAATGTACTGTTCCATTATCATGAGTATGTGTATCAAGTGTTGGTTTTGCCATTAACATATCATCTATACCTAGTAAAAGCGAAGAAACTTCAACTGCTGTGTTAAGAACTTGTTGTTTCACTATAGAAGACTCTATTATGCTATCAAATATCTCCTCTACATTTCTTCTTAGAGCGTTTATTCCATACCATTTTACATTGTTGTGTTTTTTATTGCTATTGTGAATCTTATATCTTAATTTCGTTTGAGAATCGATTACATTCATTCCCAAATTATAAGCAATGGTCAATGGTATTTCTTCTAATACCTCCGCAAATTTTTGGATTACAATTTGTTCTCTTTTACTTATTGTATGTGATATTTTCTTCATCTTAGATGCAATCACTGCTTCACAGGCTCCTCCTCCTCCTACGATCTGTGGTTTAATAATAAAACCATTTGCTACTGTCAGGGCACTTAGAACTGCCCTATGAAGCTCATCAATAAAAATTTTTGAATTGGCTCTGAGCAATAAGGTAACAGATTTTGGATTTATACATTCATTTATAAACACCATTTTATCAGTGCCAACTAATTTTTCGTATACTTTACCTGCAAATCCTAAGAACTTTTCTAACTCAGAGACATTTACATCATTAGCTATCTTAGCACCGGTAGCTTTTTCAAGCCATATAAGATCATTTTCCTTTGCTCTTTTAATTGATATTATTCCTGCCTTAGCAAAATATTCACAGGCTCTGAGATTAATGCCCTTTCTTGAAATTACAACATTCGCACCAGATTTTATTATATTTTGAACTTTATTCATTATAATTTCTGATTCTGCTTTCACAAAATTTTGAAGATCACTATATGAATTTCCAATAATTTGTGCATCCGTCTTTGTTCTCATTGTTTCTAGGTTATCATCTATAAGCAGGATTTTAGCGTTTTTAATATTCCTAGGCATTGCACTGCTATCAATGGTCTTATCAATTACGATACCTGTGACTAATTCTGTGTCTGAAACATTCCCAGGTTTTTCTTCTATTTTTATATCATAAATATCGATTTCATTTTTATCTCGATCTCTGATAGTACAAAGAGCCTCTACAATTAATTCGGTTATATGATTATTACAATCATCAAAAGAAAATGAGTGTATTTTTGTTCGCAAGCAAGTACCTACTATCTTTTTTAGGATGTTAATATCACTGTTATCTACTCTCTTCGAAATTTCATTAAGTACTTTGAGAGCAATTTCTAATCCCATGTGATAACCATTTGAAATTGTTGTTGGTGAAAATGTCATCTCCAATAGTTCTTCAGCTTTTTCCAATAGTCCCCCGGCTAATAATACAACAGTTGTAGTGCCATCTCCAACTTCATTATCAACTGAATTTGAGGCATCAATCAAAACCTTTGCAGCAGGATGTTCAACGTCAATTTTACGTAAAAATGTACAACCATTCTTGGTTAATGTAACTTCTCCAAGTATATCTATAAACATCTTTTCTTTTCCACCTGGACCAAAGCAATTTTTAACTAGATTTGTAAGTAATTTACACGCTAGCAAATTCAATTTCCTTGCATCTTTTCCCTTGGTACGTCGAACTCCATCATTGAATAACTGTTGAGTAGCCATATTTGATAATCTACCTGGTTATGAAGAAGAATATATGTAGTCCTCATTAATTCGTAGTTTACAGAAATTATTAATTTCTCCTATAAAGAAATTTTTGTATTTTACGAATTAATGTATTTTAAAAAATATGTTTAATCAATACTTTTTTATACTTACTAATTAATTTATTAATAAATGTCTGTAACAACATCTACTCAGATAGAGGAAGCATCAAAAAAGGCCATTGAATCAATGTATGGTTCCAATATACAAGACTTTAAAGTTAGAGTCTACTTTCCATATACTACAGATCCCATACTTGATAGAAGTAATTCTGCTGATTCTAGAATAGATTCATGGGATGTGCAGGTAACATTCCTATTGGAGGAAAACCAATATACTGTAGATTTAATAATTCTTAAGAAAAGCGGCCAAATTATATACTCAAGGCTTATTGACACAATGATACCACTCTAATTTTTTATAAGTATGTTTAAAAAAATCCTTTTTGCCTTTGACGGTTCTGCTACTTCTTTGAAAGCGTCTAAATATGCAATACATCTTTCAGTTCTTGAACATTCAGATTTAATTTTTCTACATGTTATAGAACATATTAAGCAAGGAGGAGTTATAGGATTGAGGGCAAAGTATGGTGATGTTAAACTAATAGAAGGATATATAAGAACTAGAAAAAAAAATGCAGAAAAATGGGTTCAACCAATACTAAAAGAAGCTACTGATAAGGGAATAAAAGCCAGACTTGATATAGTAGAAGATGATGGTACCTCCTTAGTTGGAGTTATAGTAAACTATATAGAAAAAAATGAGACTGATCTTGTAGTAATAGGCACAAGAGGTTTATCCAAGTTTAAGCGATTATTAATGGGTAGTGTAGCATCTGGAGTGATTAATCATTCAAAATGCCCGGTTCTCTTGGTCAAATAATTATTATCTCATAACAATCTATTTTTCTATTTCTAGTAAACTCTAATTATTTTTACTGTTGAACTATTAATAAATCAGTATGATAGTATGTTATAATTATTTGTTATTACGAATATGATTAGCGACAATAGTTTTTACATAATCTGTTACTTCTAAACCATTTTCATTAGCTTTTTCATTAAGAGTATCCCAAATATTTTTGTCAGCTTTTTTCATTGGATTAAAGACCAATCTTACAGTCATCAATCCCTTTGGAGCACCTCTTTTTACACCTAACCTTATCATCTCTTCATGCAACTCATTCTGATTTCGAGTTTTCGCCAATTCTTCTTGAATGCTTTTTGGTTTTCTAGCAATCTGTATAGCTTCATAGGATGTTATCTGTCCGTTCTCTATATTGTCCCTTAATTCCTTAGATAGAGTTAGAATGCTTATCCATTCGCTTATTGTACTTTTTGGAAGCCCATATTTTTTGGATATTCCTGAAATTCCTGATTTAGTTGAATCCACAAGTTTTTTTACCATTGTTGCTTTTTCTACAGGAGATAAATCTTTACGAACAAGATTTTCAAATAATGATGCTGCCTCTGCTTCTGGACCTTCCAAATCTGAAATTACTGCTGGGATTTCCTTTTCTCCTGTGTTAGATAAAGCCAAATATCTTCTTCTACCAATCAATAATTTGTATCTCTTACTCGCAGAATCAAAACGTACAACTACTGGCTGAAGCAATTCAAATTTTGATAAATGTAATTTAATTAAATTATCATCAATATCTTTTCCAAAAGAAAAATTTTTTCTCACATTTTCATCTGAAATATCAATTAAATTAAGTGGTATATTCTTAATTTTCATATACAATTAGTAATCTAGAATTGTATATTAACATTACATTTTGACGCTAAAATTAGATGTAATTATTCACGAAATGTAATAATCGTATTATACGGATTGATTTTTATAGGAAATTCGTATAATACGTCTTATTTGATAATATTTATATCAATTAGAAAGGAATTATAGAAAAATGAAAATACAATTAAACCCAAATATACCTAATTTACATGATAATAAAAATATTTTATCAAAATTAGTATTTTTGTCATATCATATTGCATCATATAAAACTATTAGTGAGTCGATGGGTTTTAACAGTCAAGATATTTCCGTTGATGAAATATACAATTTTATCCAAGATTTGAAATTAGATGTGAACAGTAGAGTTCCTGAAGTAGATAGAATGGAAATCAGTTTTTGTTTTAATATATTAAAATCGATGGGAATATGTCATTCAAAATAAGAAATTTCTTTTCTCTTAAGAAAATTAAAGAATCTAACAAAAATGTAAAGTCATATACAAATGCAGAAGAATGGATTATAAAAGGAGAAAATTATGCTAATCGAAATAATTTGAAAGAAGCAATTAAGTGTTTTGATATGGCATTTAATCTTGACCATAAAAGTGATTTTGCATTAGGTGATAAAGCCCTAATGTTAGATAAAATAAAGAAATATGATGAAGCCTTGAGTACTTTTTCTAAAGCCTTGGAAATAAATCCTAATAATCCTATAACTTGGCACAATAAGGGATTAACATTTGCTAGGTTAAATAAACTGGAAGAGTCTATTTACTGCTTTAACAATGCAATAGACCTGAAACAAGATTATGCAAAAGCGTGGTACAATAAAGGAAGGTGTTTGGAAAAATTAGGGGAATTAGAAGAATCTCAAAAGTGCCTAACTATGGCAAAAAAAATAGATCCGTTTTTATTTACAAAAATAAAAAGGTAATTTTAGATAAATGACTATTAAATGACTACCTTTAAAGATATGTATCATAAAGATATAAATAATAAATTATTGTAATGTATTAAATGAAATAAACATAGTTGTAATATATATAATATTTTGTCATAGAAATCTCATTAAATCATATAATAAAGTAAATTTATTTCGATAATAAAACATCATCATCATATGTTGTCTTTGTTCATAATTCGTAGGCATTATATACCTCTTAATAAACATCACGCCATATGATTCAGATACTTCCTCGAAACTGCCTAAAATTTTGTCAACTATTTGTTTCGCAAATAAGTCAAATATAATGATCTTAATTTCTGATCGCTTAATAAACTTTGGAATAATTGTTCTTCCAGTCACATATGAATCTATGATTTCCGGAGAAGCCTGTGGTGTTCTTCCTGTACTATATATTTCGAAAAATGTCGTACACAATTTATGTAGAAGGAGACATTAGTCACTGTAGAAAGATCATCAGAACGAACAATAATGCTTTTTACTTCATGTCTTTATATATTTAGTTAATCAGATAAACATTTCTGTAAATTAACTAAATTAAAAGAAATGATGCTTTCGAAAATGAATAGGTAAAGAATAATCCAATTGATAATATATTTCAGGAATGCAACGAAAGTTTAGATTTATTTAATCTACTGGGGGGTATTCTCTTGAGTTCGAATATCAGTATCTTTTCTGATTTCTTTTTTTATTCTGTCTGATACTTGCTCCTCTCCTTCCTCACCCGATTTTCCAACAATATTTGATTCATCATCACTATATTCATTTTCTCCTTTACTATCAATCGATGACATTAGTTTTTATTATATAATAATCAGTTTTTAATTTTTTAATTGCTTCTTATATAACTATTTTAAGGAACTATTGAAAATATTCATTGCAATGTGTTTCATTTTAATTGTAAAATATTTATAATTATTATATAAGATAATCTGATACTATTTCTATAATATAAAATAATAGGTCTCTACTCTAATAAGTGATTCTTATCTTTATTTTTGAAAAATCAATAGACTGAAACCCCTATCTAATTTTAATCTGTTATATGAGAGTTCTTATTCAAGTTGAGTAAAATTTATTTAATAATTTAATTCTTCTCCCGATTAGTTTCTTAAATATTTAAAACGTTTGTTATTAATTATGTTAGTATTGAAACATGGATACTTTTGATTGTATAGCAACCAAACTTGACATAAGAGAATATAGTAAACAAAAAGTGCCTCTAGAAATAATAAAAAAAATCCTTGAAGCAGCTAGACTAACAGGTACAGGTCTTAATACTCAACACTGGCGATTTATAGTTGTAGAAGATAAAGATAATCTCAATAAACTGGCAGAAGATAGTACAAGCGGAAAATGGGTAACAGATGCAAATTTTGCA
>DASVEV010000206.1:0-4803 GCA_036380415.1 Nitrososphaeraceae archaeon | reverse complement strand
CAAAGTCGATTTGGTAATACCCGCTAATAACAGAGGGAGAAAAGCACTAGCTACAGTATATTGGTTATTAGCTAGAGAAGTACTTAAAAAACAAGGGAAAATAAAATCCGAGAAAGAAATGAAAGTAACAATAGATGATTTTGAAACAAAACTTGTTGAAGAGATAGTTTGAGAGATCTTACACGTAGATCTCCTTACTATGCAGGTTCCTTTTATCCCAAAGATAAACGTGATTTGATTAGCTTACTTGATTTTTGTTTTAAAGATAGTATATTCGCCCCAAAACAAAACCAAAAAATTAATAATAAAATATATGGAATGATTGTTCCTCATGGTGCTTATATATTTTCTGGAGCAATATCTGCAAATGCATTCCTTGAGATTGCATCTCGAAATATCGATACCTTCATCTTAATAGGACCTGATCATAAGGGAATTGGAAAACGGATCTCTATCATAAGTAAAGGATATTGGCAGACTCCCTTAGGAGATATCCTTATTGATAATACAATTACTAATGATTTAAAAAAATCATGTGATTTCATTCAAGAAGATGAAAGAGCTCACCAAATTGAACATTCGTTAGAGCTTCAAATTCCATTCATTCAATATTCAAGTCGTAATCCATTCACCATTGTTCCACTTTTATTGCGAAATCAGGATATCCAAACTTCAATTTTACTTGGAAACTTAATCGCAAAATTCATTTCAAAGAAAAATGCCATTATTATTGCATCATCGTGTTTAAACCACTATGAATCGAATTTAACTACTTACCAAAAGGATTTCCAAATGATCAAAAGTATTGAAAATTTGGATATAGAATCATTCTATCAGACGATAATGGATTTAAATATTTCAGTTTGTGGGTATGGAGCAATTGCATCTTTAATGAGAGCAGTACAACTATTAGGATCAAAAAAAGGCATATTATTAAAATATGCTACTAGTGGAGACGTAACATCAGACGATAAGAATACAGTGGTTGGTTATGCATCAATAGTTTTTATTTAAAATTAAGTCAAAATGAGAAGTACAACTGCGTCTGCCCCAGCAAAAATTATCTTATTTGGAGAACATTTCGTTGTATATAATCAACCAGTGATATTGGCATCAATAAATAAAAGGATGAAAATAGAGTGTAAAATAGAAGTAGAGAAGAATAATGTAGTCATTATAGAAACAAATTATTTTGGAAAAAAAATATATCCTTTATCAATAATAAGAAATAACAATCATCATATTGAAAACGAGTTTTTTTATCCTCTTATTTACATTTTAAGAAAAATATTACCTCGTGATGTAGAACCCTATAGTATAAATATTAAAATCCACTCAGAAATACCATATGGAGTAGGATTAGGATCTTCTGCAGCTTTAAGTGTCGCTGGTGTAGCTGCAATTTTAGGACTATATTATAGGTCTAAGCAAAAGAATGAAATATTAGACATAGCGATCGAAACGGAACGGATTCTTCATAAAAATTCTTCTGGAGCAGATTGTGTAGTGTCTACCTACGGTGGATTATTGTATTATCAAAAAAACTCGAAAGCGAGGGCACTCAATTTGAGCAAAGAGCTTTCTTTTATTATTATAAACACAGGATTAAAACATTCTACAGGAGAATTAGTTTCATTAGTAGATAGATTTCGTAAGAATAATTTACTTGAATTTGACAATATATCTAATAGAGTATCTAGAATTTGTGAGAGGGCTATAAAAGCATTAGAAGAAGGAAATTTACTAAATATTGGTAAATTAATGAATGAAAACCAAATTCTTTTAGACCGGATCGGAGTATCAACTCCTGAAATAAATAACATAATTAATTTGAGTCTGCAATATGGGGCAATTGGCTCAAAATTGACAGGTGCTGGAGGAGGAGGCTGTGTATTATCACTCCTTTATCCTGAAGATAAAGATTATTTCGTAGTTAAAATGAAAAAACATGGGTATGAGTGTTTTCCTGTAATTATAGAGAACGAAGGTTTGAAAGTTAATATTGAATCCAGTAATTTTTAAAACAAATTGGAAAACAGGATAGTTATAATAAAACTTGGTGGATCGGTTATTACCTTTAAAGATAAACCATTGTCAGCGAACTATAAAGCAATCAACAATATCTCGAAAGTTCTAAGTAAATTAGAAACTCCATTAATAATAGTTCATGGAGGAGGTTCATATGGTCATTATTGGTCTGTAAAATGGGATATGCATACAAAACCACAAAAATATAACCCCCATGGAATTTCTATAGTTCATTCTTCTATGTTAACCCTTAATAACATAATAATTGATAAGTTATACACACACGGATTAAATCCTTATGGAATATCTCCTTTTTCATTCTTAATAAAAGGCAAACCCAATAGTAACAAAATACTGGAATTAAAAAAAATGACAGAACATAATATTATTCCAGTCACATATGGAGATGCTGTTTATATAAAAAATAACAAATATTCTATACTCTCGGGTGACGTTTTAATGACAATTTTATCAAAAATTTTAAATCCTTCCAAAATTATTTTTGCATTAAATGTAGATGGTCTATATAACAATATGAGGGATAAAAAAATAATCAAAGAGATAAAATTTGAAAATGATGAAACCTCTAAAAAGAAACCAACAAAAATTAATCCTACGAACAATGTAAATATCTATGACGTGACAGGCGGAATCAAAAGGAAAGTAGAGGAGGCATCCAAAATAGCTGAAACTGGCAAAGATGTTATTTTTATTAATGGTTTAGATTCTACACAGATTCAAAAAGCAGCACAAGATAAAAATTTTAAAGGTACGATTTTTAAGGGAAAGATATACAGATAAATCAGATGTCTGAGTCCAATAATCCCGAAATTGACTTAATAAAGAGTAGAAAGAGGGATGGGATAGATATTCCTCTTTCCCATAATGTTCAATCCAGATTTGTATCCAATTATTTGGAATATGTAAAACTTGTTCATAATGCCCTGCCTGAGATAGATTTTGATGAAATAAATACTTCTACTGAATTTTTAAATTACAAATTTGGCGCTCCAATTATCATAGACTCAATGACAGGTGGGACCCCAGAAGCCTTAAAAATCAATTCACTTTTAGGACAATTAGCAGAAACATATGGATTAGGGATGGGATTAGGAAGTCAGAGAGCTGGGCTAAAAAGTAGTTCTTTAGCAGAAACTTATTCAGTAGCTAGAAAGAATGCACCTTCGGCTTTTTTAATAGCAAATATTGGAGGAGCGCAGCTTGCAGAAGGTTTAGATATTAAAATGATTGAAGAAATTATTTCGATGATAGATGCAAACGCTTTGGTAATTCATCTTAATCCATTACAAGAATTAATACAACCAGAAGGAGAACCAAAATACAGGGGTGTTTTAGAAAAGATAGAAAAAATTACAGCAAGTATAAGCATCCCTATAATAGTTAAAGAAGTTGGTTCGGGTATTTCGAGAGAGGTTGCTTTGAAACTAGAAAAAGCAAATATCGATTGTATAAATATTGCTGGGGCTGGAGGTACAAGTTGGGCTGGGATAGAAAAAATTAGAGCTAATAAAGTAAAAAATGATGTTAAAGAACATTTAGGTGAATTATTTTGGGATTGGGGAATACCGACTGCTTTAAGTTTAATAGAGGTTAGAAACTCTTTAAAGTTACCGTTAATTGCTTCAGGGGGAATCAGAAATGGCCTTGAAATAGCAAAGTGCATAGCACTTGGAGCGAATATGGGTGCAATGGCCTATCCTTTTCTTAAGGCTGCTTCTGATTCAAAAGAAAGTCTTTTTACATTTTCTACGAATTTAATTAATGAACTCAAAGGAGCAATGTTTCTTACTGGATCTTCAAATATTGCAGATTTAGCTAAATCAAGACTTATATTAACTGGTGAATTAGCAGACATGGTTATTAACAATGAAGGATACCACCACATTAGAGATTGAAAATTACATCAATCAGGTTAATAATCATCTTTTATCTTTTTTAACAGGGGAGCCTTCGGAATTATATCAAGCCTCCACTCATTATTTAAAAAGTGGTGGAAAACGTCTTAGACCAATAATGGTGATAAAGTCTTGTGAAATGTTCAAAGGAAATCAACAAGATGCATTACCTGCTGCCTCCGCCGTAGAGTTTATTCATAATTTTTCTTTAGTCCATGATGATATAATGGATAATGATAATATGAGACATGGAATACCAACTGTACATAAATTTTTTGGTTTGCCTCTTGCAATCCTATCCGGTGATATTCTTTTCTCAAAAGCTTTTCAAATCCTATCCACTACTAACATTAAATCCATAAAAGATAGTTCTTTGCTAAGCATGATAAGAAAGCTTTCCTCTGCATGTGTTGACATATGTGAAGGTCAATACAAAGACATCCAATTCTCTCATGGCCTATATTTTCCATCTGAAGATGAATATATTGAGATGATTTCGAAAAAAACGGCCGCTCTATTCAAAGTCTCCTGTTCATTGGGAGCACTCTGCTCGAGAAATGCAACAGAAAAAGATGTAAATAATATGAGTGAATTTGGTAAAAATTCAGGTATTGCATTCCAGCTAATTGATGATTTAATTGGAATCGCAGGCCATTCTAAAGAAACTGGAAAAGCAGTAGGAAACGATATTAGAGAAGGAAAAAAGACGTATCCCATTTTACTCTCATTCAAAAAAGCTTCAGAAGTAGAAAGAGCCCAGATTCTGAAGGTTTTTGGTAAGGATGATTGTGATAATGTGAATTTAAAAAAAGCAATAGATGTAATTTCTTCACTTCAAATTGAAAAGATGGTAAGAAAA
>DASVEV010000205.1:0-10500 GCA_036380415.1 Nitrososphaeraceae archaeon | reverse complement strand
CTGCGATTTTTCATCTTTATATAATAAAGTGGCTATTTAATATAATGAGTACGATACTATTAAATAGAAGATTATCTTTCATTAAACATAAACAATTTATTTCCTTTTCTAATTTGAATTGATTTATATAAAAAAAAAATACTAATTATTTAACTTAATAAATTTTACAGTCACAAATTAGTTATAGGAAAATAACATTATAGTGTATTCTCCTTTCTTTGTTTTATGACCAATCTGATATTTATCATATATTCAACTTATTGTTTTGGTTGAACCATTTTACAAATTTATCTAAAGCAATTCTTCTATGAGACAATTCATTCTTTTTATTCGTTTTACTTAATTTAGCAAATGTTGTATCACTATTGTTATCATTATTATTATTAAGTGGAATAAAAATAGGATCATATCCCCAGCCATCATCTTTTATTGTTGATGATATTTTTCCATTAATCTTTCCATAAAAGACTTTAACACTAATTCCATTGCTGTATACAAAAATAGATTTAAAAAATGCAGATCTATCTTTATATCCTTTCAAAAGACGTATAATCCCTCTGTTACCTATTGATTTTAACACATATGATGAGTATTGTCCAGGAAATCCATTTAAAGAGTTGATGAATAAACCATCATCTTCTATAATTATAGGTTTTTTGACTATATTGTAGGCAAGTTTTGCTTTCTCTATGGCAATTTTTTCTATTTTCTGGTCTTGTATTTCGGTAATATTACGCTTACAAAATTTTAAATGTAGATCTGTTATTCTATTATTTAATATGGATTTTATTTCAGAATATTTATCAATATTATGACTTACAAAATATATTTCATTCATTTGTATGTGTTGTATAGGAATGCTTATTTAATAGAATATAAAACCCGAGATATTCTATATTTTCACATTAAACGTATTACTCAACTCTTGCATATCGTCCTCTTGCTTCAATATCTTTGACTACTTTTAATATTCGGCTGAAATTATAATTAGTACATGCTGAGTATCCTTCCAAAAAGCTTTGATATGTTTCCTCGAAAACGTGTATGTGTGCGCTACCTAAAATTTCTTTTATTATCCTAATATCAGTACCCATATCTTCAATTCGCTCAGAGTAAAAAGAGAGGCCAAAATCAATTAAATAGAGATCGTGTTTACGTTTTATAAAATTGGAAGTAGTTAAATCACCATGTATTATATTCTTATTATGAAGAACAGAAACATATTTACCCATTTCATATCCGATTTCCTTTGAAAGGATATCTTTCACATTTTCCCCATCAATATATTCCATTATAATTTCAGCCCGTTTTGGGTCAAGAAAATATATAAAAGGAGTTTTTATTCCTGTAGTCTTGACATTTTTTAACATCTTTGCTTCGTATATAGTTCGTCGCCCTCTGATTAAATTGTCTAATATTTTATTCCTATATTTTTTAGGATTTCTTAATTTTGAAATTGCCATATTTTCATACCATGGTATTAAAAAGACATCCGCTTCTGCTCCTCGTTTTATAATTTTATAATGCAATAATAATATATCCATCGATTAAGAATAAAAATGTGAGTTCAGTACAACCAAGAAAAGGTGAAAAACTAGTTCTTCAGGAGGATTGTTATGAAGATCACTTAAAGAATGGACTATTAACCTTGACAAATCAACGGTTACTTTTTGAAAAAACTGAAGGAACTCTAGCAACTCTTTCCAAACGAACAGGTGAGTTATTACTGAATATTCCATTGGTAGAAATTAAAGCATCAAAAGGAGAAGGATTCCTCTTAAAAAAAGTAGTGGTTATAACAATACAAAATGATATCTACAAATTCGGTGTTTTCAGTAATTCTAAATGGGCAAAGGAGATAGAAAAATCTAAATCCAACATCCAATAACTTTCAAACTATAGATAAGAATTTTTTGCTCTATCTCCAATTTACTTCTACCTTGTCTAATCTCCAGGATTGCTTTATCAACGCATTTTGAACTTTGATATTTTTACCTGAAGAAATGTTATCACAGATTGCTGTCCATGCTATTTGAGCACCATTATCACCTGAATAGTGTATAGGACAAGTATACAATGTCGCTTTTTGCCTTTTTGTTGCTATTTTTAACATATTAGAAAGACGGTTATTTGCAGAAACTCCTCCTACAATCAAAACTTCCTTTTTATCTGTAAAAGATAATGCTCTCTCAACAACTTCGCTTAACATTGCAAATGCAGTTTCTTGAAGGGAAAAACAGATATTAAATTTATCATACCCATTATCTAGCAATTTTTTTGTAGCAGTTAAGATTCCAGAAAATGAAACATCATTGCCTTTTACAATATAGGGCAATTGATAATATTTTTTTGAAGATTGATTCGCATATTTTTCAATTTTATTTCCACAAGGAGAAGCAAGGCCCATATATCTTCCAAATTGATCTAATAATTGACCGATTGTTATATCTTGTGTTTCGCCAAAGACTCTCCATTTCTTGTTTGAAAATGCTAATATCATGGTATGACCTCCAGAGACTAATAAAACAAGAGGATCTCGACATTCTGTAAGCATCATACCTAATTCAATATGTCCTAAAGCATGATTGACTGGTATTAATGGTATATTATAAAATGATGAAAGCACTCTAGCAATAACCGCTCCAACTCTAAGGCAAGGTCCCAAACCCGGCCCAGCGGAATAAGAGACTAAGTCGATTTCTTTAGGCTTTAAATTAGATTGTATTAACACTTGTCTTAGAATAGTAGGAGACTTGTCCAAATGATGTCTAGAAGCTTCCCGAGGATGTATACCTGCTCCATCAGGAGCTTTATATACACTTCTAGACTCTGATATTATTTTACCTCTTTTATTAATAAGATCAAATTGAATTACAGAACATCCAAAAGTATGCGCAGTACTTTCTATTCCAAGACAAAAAATAAGATGATCATCTTTACTTTTAATTTTCATAATTATCCTCTACTAGTAGTAGATACTATTTTTATCACATCATTATGTTTCAATTCATAATCTGCTCCAATCCTTTGTTTATTTCTTACATCTATAGCGAACATAAATCCTTTAGCTAACTCTTCATGAATACTTGCAGCCAAATCTTTTGCTGTTGATCCTTGTCGTAATAACAATGCATTAGGAAGGACGTGGCCTTTTTTATCAGATAATTTTATTTCATCTTCAACAGGATATACTATGATTAGATTTAGTAATTTGAAACATACTGAGTTTATAGCTTCCTGAACTCCAGTAGATCCATATTTGTCTAGTACTGATTGTATTATTGATAATGCTTTTTTTTGTTGTTCATTTAATGAATCTTTATCTTTTAACACAAAACTTGAGTCTCCTGGAAGATAATACCATAAACCTTTTTTTGCTCCTTTCCTAAGAACTAATTCACCTTCTGATGCACAAGGAATTACTATATTGTTCTGCTGTTTTATTTTATTAATATTCTCTTTGGATGAAGAAATATCAGCTTTGTTGGCTAGTATTAGTAAAGGCTTTGAATTTTTTCTTATCAATCTTACAAATTCTAATAATTCTGCTTGTGTCCATTCATCAGGATTTTTATTGACCAATCCTAGATTAGACAACGCATTTGAAATTTTATCAACTGTTACAGATAGTCCAGATAGTCTTTTTGTTAGTATTTGTTCAATTTTTAATTTTTGATTTGCCATATCCCTTGATGTTTTATTCCAATCTCTATTGACAATTGAAAGAACCCATTGATCAAATTCTTCCTCGACAAACTTAATATCAAAGGAAGGATCTCCATGAGACTTTTCTACAACTCTACCCTCTGGGTCAGTTGACCCTGAAGCGTCTACTACATGGATTAATGCATCAGCTTGTCTTGCATCGTCTAGAAATTTATTTCCTAAACCCTTTCCTAAATGAGCGCCAGGAACAAGTCCTGCAATATCTATTAATTTTATAGGTACGAATCTATTTCCATCTATACATATTGAATGTAGTGGATTATCTTGTACTCCAAATTCCCTACATACACATTTTTCCCTGACAAAACTTATTCCTATATTTGGTTGGATAGTTGTAAAAGGATAGTTTGCTGAAGGCACAGATTGATCCGTAGCAGAATTAAAAAAAGTAGATTTCCCAACATTAGCTTTTCCGATAACCCCTATAATCATAATAAGAATCAATTATACTAGTATTATCAGTATTTTTTATTTTTCTATTTTAATTTAAGATACTCTCGTCTCCTAAGGAATTTTAATTATTATATTCCCATTTTCTAAAATTTTTATATATTCAATAAAACTACTTATGAAAGTTCAAGGATCTTGGCTGGGATAGTAGCAATTTACAATTTTGATACTAAAAGAAACTCTTCGGGAGAGATTCTTTTTTACCTCGTAAGCTCAATGCGGATGGTTCAACACAGAGGAAAGGCATATTGGAAAATGATGATTGGAGAAAGAGTTTTAGAAAGTAAAGGTTCCATTCCGTCAAATGATGTGTTAGCAAGATTAATAAAAAAAAAGAAAATAATTGGTTCAAATGCTATTGGTTATCTTTCCAAACGTGCTCCGATATTTCCCAGCATGGATTCTATCAAGATTGCGTTTGATGGTTTTCTGGTTGATACTGAAAAGTTAAATCTTCATCCATATATAGGATCTGCAAAAGATGCTGACCCATTGTTTCAGATTTATTCAATATTCATCAGATTAATAGATGAGAAAAAAGATAATAGCCGTGCGGCAGAATTTTTAGATAGACATCTGCGAGGAAATCTTATCCTAAAAGTAAATGATTCAATTTTTGTTTTTCGGAATAGTACTGGATTTAAACCATTGATAATGGCATTGGCACCAAACAAGGATTTAGTAATTTTTTCTTCAGAAAATTCTTTGAAAATTTCATTTGCTAACTTTCGATATACTGATGTAAAAATGGGACAGTTGCTTAAACTTACGGATCAAAATCATATACAAGAATTAACAATTCTGGAAAGTAATAAAATTTTAATGGACCCTTTTGAATTTATTAGAGAATCTCATGTGACAACCACTTTTGACAAAAAAAGTATATATACAATAAGAAGAAACATAGGAAAAGTTCAAGCAAATTATCTATCAAAATATGTTGATATCGATACTGTATATGCAGAACCAGATTATACTAGACCTATGGCTCTTGGCATAGGAATAGAATTACAAAAGTCAATTTTAAATTTTGAAATCTCTGAAGGAGTAATCAAAGATAGATATGACGACTCAGATCATATGATTGATTTTTCGGAGGAGGAAAGTAAAAATAAATTGCTAACCACCGGAAAGTCGCTGAAATTTATTTTAGAAAATATAACTAAAGATAAAAAGGTGGCTTCCATTCAAGGAACTATTCAGACAGGAAGCACTGCAAAAGAAACAATTTTTTATTTGAATAAAAGCGGAGTAAAAAAAATAGATGTAATAGTTAGTTATGTTCCTACTATTGATGGACGACAAGTTGGATTATATACTTCTAATAGAGATTTTATTGCTAATAAATATATGGGAAGAGTTACTTCAATAGAGGAACTTAATAAACATATTGCTAATGACCTTGGATGCGAAAAAACGTTTTATAATTCTCCATATTTATTGGCCAAAGGCATAGGCGTTTCAGAGAATAATTTATGGTTTCCAGAATGGATCAGGTTCCTTGATTATGAATAATAAAAGAATCATCATGGACGTTGAAACAAGTAATTTATTGCAACAACCTCCGGAAAATTCGAAAATAATATTAAAAAATGTTGTGTATGATAATAAACATTTTATTAAAAAACTAGAATTATTAATATATATTACAAATAACCATAAATTATTGGGAGACTATTCTATTCTAGTCAGTATCATCGAAACAAATAATGGAACGGTTATAATGAAATATGATGAAGGATATCGTGGCAAAGATGCTTTTGATAATGCAATAGAAATGTTAACACAATATAGTGGATTATCATCATTAATCAATAGATCATTAATCGAATTAGATAACACTTGATTTTTTATTTTGTACGTGTAAAAATTCAGGGTAGACTATGTGATAAATCTGATAACTTATTTATTCTAATTGGCCAATCAAAATTTCTATTCCAGGGTTGATCAAATAAAATCGCCTTCTTTGGAAACTTTATATCAACTATATTTTGAGGGGCATCATCAATTAAAATATCAAATGGATAAATACTTTTTGGATTAGAATCAAAAATGTAGATAAGATCATCACAGTCTATACTATTAGTTTCTAACCAATAATATACATAAGGAATTGTCTTCCTTTCCCTTCTTGTTAAAATAGATATTCTATAATTTTCAGTTTTTAATCTTTCTATTATTTTTCCAATCCCGTTTTGAGTAGGAGGTATATCTTTCCATCTATATACCCATACATCAGAAAATAATGAGTTACTTTCGGTTTCTGTTATTGGTAAAAGAGTATGAATATCCCAAGCAACTATATCCTCTTTTGTTATATTAGAATCTTTTAGTATATTATATTCGTTAACCCACGTAACTACTACATCTGCCAAAACCGAGTCTAAATCAATAGCTAGAGTTTTACTCAATCGAATGATATTAGTGTTATATGCCTATATGTAAAAGTAATTGTATTTTCTCTGTCATTTAGTAATTATAATAGTTAGTATATATTAATCAAAAATATAAATAAGTTTAATATTTATTTCAGTTTATGAGTTGTTCGGACGAATATGTTAGCCATGATAAACAGAATAATTTGATAAATATTACTCCTAGGTTACAAGCCAAACTTCGTAAGGCAAAGTATGGTGTATATAACCATTCTGCGGTAGAATTGTGCCACTGGACCAAAAAATCCTTTAATAATGAAGGTAATTGCTATAAACACAAGTTCTACGGTATATCTACTCATAGATGTATGGAAATGACTCCTACTGCAATGAATTGTGAAAATAGGTGTGTATATTGTTGGCGTCCAACAGAATTCTATGATACATTACAAATGCCTGAGCATTTAGTTGACGAACCAGATGCAATTATACACCATCTATTAAAAGAAAGAGAGAGGCTAATTATGGGATTTTATGGAAGTTCTAAATCGAATAAGAAAAAATTAGATGAATCATTATTTCCGGCTCATTATGCTATTTCTTTATCTGGAGAACCAACAATGTATCCAAAACTTCCCGATTTAATTAGATATCTTAAATCATTAAAGAATACAAAGTCCGTATTTTTGGTAACAAATGGCCAGGAGCCAGAAATGATTGCTCGTCTAATAAAGGAAGACTCTCTCCCAACCCAGTTATACTTGTCTACAAATGCATCAAATAAAAAAATGTTTTATCAAATAAATAGACCTAAATATAAAGATGCCTGGAATCGATGGCTTAACACATTGAATATTCTTTCTGAAATTAATACGCGAACGGTTTTAAGAATGACTCTCATACGTAACTATAATTCTGATTTAAATCATATACCTGAATTTGTAAATTTAATTAATAAAGCGAATCCACATTTTATTGAAGTTAAATCATATATGCATATAGGAATGTCTACCAATAGGTTAGAGCACAATAATATGCTTGAGGTTGAGAAGGTAAGAGAATTTACTAGTAACCTGCAAAAAACCTTACAAGGTTATAATATCATGGATGAAAGTGAAATTTCTAGAATAGTAGTTTTGCAAAATCAAAAGAGATATACTGACAGATGGATAAAAGAATATTTTGAACCTAATATCCTACAAGAGCAATATATAAGTAAACCGTAGTCAGCTCTTTATAATTATCTATACTAAGTGGTTAGTTCAATTCCTAAGGTCACATTACATTCATAGTATTAAATATCTAAGTTCTCAAGGGTATATACTCTATAAAATGTAATACCTCGACTTGATTTTTCTTTTTTTATTTTTCTTTTTTGATGGTTCGTTTAAAAAGATCATAAATTACAGGTAGTTCTAAATAATCTATTAGAATTGCAATCCAAACAAAATATTCTGGCATAGAAATTAGATCAGATCCAACAAAAGTTGAATAAACAATGTCATCGGTAATCCAAAAGATATGAATGGATTGGATTGCCAATAGAATCAATAAGATGAAATTTTTAAGCCTTTTTTCTTTTTCTTTTTTATCATAAATTAAAGCAAATAAGTAATATACTGTACCTGAAACTAAAGCAGGAACTTCTATATAGTCAATTATAATAAATAATAAAATAAAATCAGATAGCCCTACAAAATAATCTATTCCGGTAAGACGATATATTACAACATCTGTTGTAAGCCAATAAAGATGTAATAATTGTAATGAGATTAATATGAATGAGATTTTTAAATTAATATTCTGATAACGAAGATAAAAATTAATAAATTTTTTAAACACAATAAATCAATTTTTCATAGTTATTATTATTATTATTTTTTTACCTATCAATATAATAGTCTATATTTGATATTCTTAACAAATCATTAATCAGATAAAATTTAGAAATGGATGAAGAGATTCGTTTAAAAGTAAATATTCCACAATTATAATAATTTTATAATACATTGAAAGGATTGAATACAGCTGATTTGATGAAAATTGGACTGGATTTAGCGGGATGGAAAAAAATACCATATGATAGTGCGATTCATCTAACTGGTAAAAATATCAAAAAGGTTTTTGTTTGCATAGATGTGAGTACCTCTGATATCTCTCTCGCTAAAAAAATAGGTTGTGATTGTGTGTTAACACATCATCCAATAGGAAAGTCACAGCTTACATTTCACAAAGTTTTTGATAGACATGTGGAATATATGATGGAGAAGGGGATAAAAAAAAAATTAGCATTTTCATTGGTTAATGATTTAAAAAATAAGGCTTCTTTAAAATCTCATTCTTTAATTTACAATGATGTGATTAGCACCGCACAAATTCTCGAAATGCCCTTATTGAATATACACCAGCCACTTGATGAATATATGAGAAACGTTATTTTATTCAAACTTTCTCGATCCAAATTGAGATCCGTCTCGGATTTAGTAGAAGCAATAGAAAAGATACCAGAATTTAGAAAAGCTTTAACAAGAGTCATAGTTTGCAATGGAAAGTCAAACAATGAATTAGGTGAGTGGGTACTTGTTATAGCAGCTGGATCGAATGGTGGATATGATATTGCACGGACTTATTATGAAAATAATATTTCTACCGTAATATATCTTCATATTGATTATAATGAACTTTTAAAAGTTAAAAAAGACAAGAGGTGTAAGAATCTTGTTATTCTTGGACATTTGGCAGGAGATTCAATAGGAATGAATAAAATTTGTAAAGAATTAGAAAAAAGGGAAATAGTAGTGGTTAAACGTGGTTTAATTGGATAATACAGAATTTTGATTGTGATTTTTATTTCTCTAAAGAATAAATAATACAGATTTTTATAAAACCTTAGTGGCCTTCGTAGTATAGCCTGGTTAGTATAGGCGGCTGTGGTCTTTTTATTATAAATTATGAAAGATAGAAACCGCTTGAGGAGGGTTCAAATCCCTCCGAAGGCCTAAATAATCAAAACAATGTCATTATTAATAGTATTTCATAAACAGGTTTAGTCAATTTAATATGTATCGAATGAAATGTTGTAAGAAACTACATATACCTCCTACTCCAAGAAAGTTACTGATTTCGTATTGCGAGAAGCTATTTTATCAAGATTTATTTATCTAGGGGTAAATTTAGAGGAGGGTTATTAATTGTCAGCAGAAAAAAAAATTGTCAAAGTAAATAATCATATCTATCAACCTAAACACGAAATTCTTTCAAAAGATGAATCTGAGGCAATCCTTAAAAAATTCCACGTAAGAACTAATCAACTACCATACATTCTGGCAAGCGATAAAGGATTGGAAGAATTAGATATTCGACCAGGAGACATAATTAAAATTACAAGGAAAAGTCCAACTGCGGGTGAAAGTGTATATTACAGATATGTAGTACAAGGATAAGGAGATACAAGTTATTTGGTAAGTAATTTTGTCGATATATGGCCTATTATTAATGATATTTTAAGAAGAGAAGGTATTGCACGACAGCATTTGAATTCCTACAATGAGTTTATGGAATCGGGATTACAAAGTATAATAGATGAAGTAAACGAAGTCGAAATAGAAACAGCTGAATTTCCCTATAAGTTGAAATTAGGAAAAATAAAACTTCAACGTCCCCGAATTATGGAGCTAGACGGATCCATTACTCATGTCGCTCCTGTAGAGGCTAGGTTACGAAATCTTACATATGCATCCCCAATTATGCTTGAATGCAGTATTGTAGAAGATGGTCGTATTATAGAATCTAGATTCATTCATGTAGGTGATATGCCTGTCATGGTAAAATCTAATGTATGTATCCTTCATAATCTTCCAGAATCTAAATTAATAGAATTAGGAGAAGACCCTCGAGATCCTGGTGGATATTTTGTGATAAATGGATCCGAAAGAGTCATAGTGGGACT
>DASVEV010000204.1:0-5484 GCA_036380415.1 Nitrososphaeraceae archaeon | reverse complement strand
TTTTCTTCGCTTTCTCCATAAAATTTGCTCATAATTTCTGGTCCGCCGATAGAATAGAAATTAGCGTTTGTCTCATTAGCAACTGCTTTTGCAAGCAAGGTCTTACCCGTACCTGGAGGTCCATGTAATAGTACACCCTTTGGTGCCTCTATTCCAATTTTATCAAAAAGCTCGGGATGCCTTAATGGAAGTTCAATCATTTCTCTTACTTTTTGTACTTCATTTTTGATTCCCCCTATATCCTCATATGTAATTCTATCAATCTTTTTGTCTTGAACAGCAATATCAGATGTAGATCCAATTTTGAATTTGGTATGTGAATTTATTAATAGTGCTCGATTTTGTGGTTTTGTAGCTACTATTAGGAAACCTATACGTTTCCCCATTATATTAAAAAGTATTACATCATCTTTGGCAACTACTCTTCCATCTAATTTCTCTGACATGTAGTCTTCTAATCCGACTATATTAAGATCTACAATTGGAGACATTGTGATTTCCGCTGCCTTTTCAACATTAACCTTTTGTACATTTATTTGATCATCTATTCCCACAGAAATATTTTCTCTTGTGTAGCCATCTATTCTAATCAATCCCTTACCGTAATCATTTGGGTTACTTGACCAAAGTAAAACATAACTTTTTTTAGATGTACTCTCGTGAGTCAGCTCTAAAACATCACCTGTTCTAAGATCATATTGCTCAATAATTCTAGGATCAATAAGTGCAATTCCTCGTCCTACAAATTTAGAAAAGGTTTCTGCAACTTTTAAGTTAAATTTATTATTATCATCATCAGAATTCGGATAATTATACATTTTATTAAATCACCTCATGTATTATACTATTAAATTTTAAAAAAAATAAAAAAATTAGGATTTTATTCAACCTTTATCTCTTTAGATTTGAGCTTAGGTCGTTCCTTTGTTTTTATTTTTACTTCTACTATTCCATTTGTATATGTAGCTTTAGCAGAAGTATCATCCAATTCTACATCAAATGGAATTTCAGTAAGATATTTTTTCTGTGCCCGTTCTGCTCTTATTGTAACAGTTTGTTGTGAAACACTTACTTTGATATCTTCCTTAGTTATTCCTGGCATCTCAGCTGTAATTACATATGTATTCTCTTTTTCATTGAAATTTGTGTCAACCAATGGTTGCCTAATTTCGCTTTGCTCTACTAATCCTTTTCTTGTGGGTCTAACATTTCCAAACTCTCTAACATGAGGTTTACCATCAGGTCCTACATTGATCTGATATCCATAGTAATAGGGAGAATTCCTTACCAATGGTTGTTCATCTCCTTCCCTGACTGTTCTAAAAATTCTGCTAAGCATTTCCTCTGCTGTTGAAAATTCTCTATCAAATTCATCAAATATTTTTCTAAAATCAAATGGTTCTTTCCACATTTTATTTCTTACATTATGTAATGTCTATTACACTATATAAATTTATCTTACAAGTATGGTGTGAAAATTACCAAATTACACCATCTAAACTCTATTAAATAGATTTAATGCTTAAGGTTCGAGCAGACGTAGTTGGTAAAAGTGATACATAATAAATGCCAAGTATTTTACATAATGAATATTCGAGATTGATGAACTCCAATTTATTATCATCAAACAATTTGATTAGAATTATTGTGTTAAAAGTGATATAAAGTGCTATAAATTTATTATTTTTTATCTAATATTACCTTGACGTTAGTTATTATATCAGCAAGGTTCTCCAAGTCTATATAGACTTTATCATATTTTTCTAATAATTGAATTTGAGACTTTGATGCAAATTTTATAGCATTGCCACCAATAATTATAGGTATCTGGAAAGATTTACGAATTTCACGTACTAGTCTAATCGCAGAATTGATATTTTCTTCTAAAGTGACAGATATGAGTACTACACCTGGATTGGTTTTATCCAAATAAGATTCAATAGAATTGGTTGGAAGAGGTGAAGTAATATTATAAACTTCATATCCTTTTTCAAGCAATAACGATTCAATTACTTTACAACCTATACTATGAAGCTCTCCTTCTGGAGTGCATAAAACTATTGATTTAGTATCTCCATAACTTTTAGAATTTTTCTTTGTATTTTTTTGATTGATTAAATCAATTAGAGTATTTACTGCATTACTGCAGACGTGCTCTGTTGCAATATCTATTTCTTCATTTGCCCACAAATCACCTATCTTGTATAATACAGGTATCAGTATTTTCTCATAGAAATCTAATGATGAATAGACTGATGTTGTATAATCATGATAAATTTTTATCAGGTCATTTATCTCGTAGCTTTTCAACTTTTCGAGCAAGTTCGCTTTTATTGAATCATTTAGTTCTCTAGATTTTGAAAAATCAATATTACGTGAAGCTAAAAATTTTAAAACGGTTGATTCATTTCTATATTCTTCTGGGATTTTATTGATATTTATATGAGATACTGGACCTAAATACCGTTTTATAATTTGTTGAGAAGTATGTTTTTCTTTATTCCATTTACTTTCAACAAGATAAGCATAACCAATGTTTTTTACTTGTTTTATTCTAATGTATACCATAATATACTGCTCTATCACGTCTTTTATTAATGTTTAGTGCCTAAAGGTTATAAATAGTGCTAATTGTGTCGTAAGAAGTTTATAAAATTATCAATTTATATGCTAATAAATTACAATTTTCCGAAACTATTTACTTCTTTACTTGAACTAGCTGGAATGCTCTAGTAACATAATTAATAATAATAAAATTTCAAATTTTGCCTTTTATCTTTTTAACACGGCCTTAAATTTCTCTCTTAAAATTTCATGACATATAAAGTTAGCACTATGAAATGATTTGACCACTTGTATAAATAATAGTTGAAGGCTCTAGTTAATATGAGACAATATATAAAATTTCTAAAATTAAAAATTATTGTAACAGGTATATTAGCTTTAATATCTATCATAATGTTCGCTAGTCTTTCAAATTTTGAAAATACTTTAATATCTTCTCTCTTAATTATTGGCAGTATTGTTATTATTATTGGTTATACTTTTTTGAAGTATAACTACTATAGTAAAATCAATAAACTTGATCAAGATATTCTTGAGAGCCTGAAATAGAATTGAATAGAAGAATTTCATGTAAAATAACCAAAAATTGAATCAGGATGGTAGTAATGGTGGGAGAGCACTTATAGTATATTATAATTTTTTGATCAAAAGAAAGAAATAGTAGAAATAAATTTGAAGGATATAGAGCAAAAACTTAATTACATTAAAAATATTAAAATATACAAATAAAAAAATCATAATAAAAAGGAAAATAACTATTCTTGTTCCAGGTTAAAGAGGGTTTATTGTGTCTAGATAACTTTATTTAGAAATAAATAAAGCAAAATGAATCAAATCAATACATTGTAATTATTGAACTGAAATAAATTTCTATTATATCAAAGACAGTAAGGATAATAAAATTAACGAAAAGTTTATCGATTGCGTATGAAATTCAAATATATAAGTGGAAAACAATTGAAACAAGTTGCATTAATTACTGGCTGCTCATCAGGTATAGGCTATGAAACTTCAATTTTATTAGCTAAAAATGGCTTTAGAACCTATGCCACAATGAGAAATACCGACAAAGGCGATAAATTAAAAGAAATAGCTGAAAAAGAAAATCTTGATCTTAAAATCATTAAACTGGACGTCACAGATGACTATTCGATAAAAAATGCGATAAATGAAATAGTTCAGGAAACCAATAGAATTGATGTTT
Source organism: Nitrososphaeraceae archaeon (assembly GCA_036380415.1). Taxonomy (GTDB): domain Archaea; phylum Thermoproteota; class Nitrososphaeria; order Nitrososphaerales; family Nitrososphaeraceae; genus TH1177. The sequence continues at coordinate 1,715 of DASVEV010000204.1, read as the reverse complement.
TAGTTAACAATGCGGGTAACAATATTGCAGGAGCAGTTGAAGATCTATCAATTGAAGAATTCAAGGAACAGTTTGAAACTAATTTTTTTGGGTTAATTAGAGTAACAAAAGTAGTTTTGCCCATAATGAGAAAACAAAATAATGGTATAATTGTTAATTTAAGTTCAATAGCTGGGAAAATGGCTATTCCGTTGAATTCCGCGTATGTAAGTAGTAAATTTGCGATAGAAGGATTTTCTGAATCTATTAGGTATGAACTAGAAGATTTTGGTATTAAGGTAATTTTAATAGAACCAGGTGTAATAAAATCAAATTTTTATGAAAATATAAAAATGTCTAAAAATTCACTACTGGATGAGAAATCTGCATATCAACCAATTACCCAGAAAATATTTGAAGCATTTTTGCCAATGTTGGAATATGCTTTTCCTACAAAAATAGTAGCTGATATAATTTTAGAGGCAGTAAACTCTGATAATCCAAATATAAGATATGCAGTAGGAGATGATGCTAAATCGATCATTGAAGCTAGAAAAAAACTATCGGATAAAGAATTTGAAAATTGGGTTAAAGAAGGTTTTTTTGAAAAAAAAGGATTTATAAGATAATAAAAAAATAATAAGCAATAGCTATAATATTTTTGAAATTGATAACTATAATGAATAAAAAATAAATAAATTCAATTGATACATATATTGTTATATTGTTATATTCGTTTTATAGTTCAGTCATTTATCATATCAGAATAGATTATTGCCTTATTAATAACAAAGTAAAATATGTAATTAGATTTTAACTATTTATTTCAAATACAAGGTACGGTTATTGCATTAAATTATGGTTCTAATTTCGCAGAAAGGATCTCAAATACTTATAGATAACAACTAATGTCATTGCTCTAAAATTGCCTTCTATCATATGACCAAAGATAAATAAACTAATTGCGCTCATCCACAAAATAATACCGTACAATAGAGATTTATTTTGATCTATAAAGAAAAATATGATAAAATAAATTCCAATAATATAGAGAGGTAATCCAATACAATGTAATATAATATTAATTGGATGTCTGTGTGTATTTTTAATAGCCTTAAGTAAATTAAATTTCAACTTATAAAATTGTATACTAGAAAAGCAAATTTTAATCTTATGAAAATTATGTAATTAAGTTCAAACAAAAAAAGTAAAAATGTCATTTAAAATTTTGATTATAATTATTATAATTATTATTATTATTGATTTAAAATAAAGCCATATAAAATTAAGATATTAACTCATCTCTATTCCTCGAATATTATTAACGCTATATGATTATAAAAGGAATAGATTGTTTTTTTATTACTCTAAAACATACATTAGATTACGCTGCACTATTGAAAACTCATTTATATTATATGACTCAATTAATTTTTAGCATCATCTTTAATAAAAACGATAAGTATTGTTTTTTGAAATATTTGTAAGTGATAGAATTGATTTAACGATAGAATTAAGAGATAGAAGTTAGTAAAATTTTTATAATAATCTTCTATAGTATTGGTAATGATAAAAACAACTAATATAGTAGTAGTAGCAGTATTACTATTCAGTGCTGTGTTTTCTTTCCTCTTTGTAGGACATACAAATGGAATTAATTTCGCTGTTGCACAGACTGCAAATACTTCCGACCCAGGTCCTGAGACAATTCAAGATTTTGAGAAAGAAATAGGAGA
>DASVEV010000203.1:0-6755 GCA_036380415.1 Nitrososphaeraceae archaeon | reverse complement strand
TGACAAACACAAGTATAGTTCAGCACTAATTTAATTTGTTATTACACAAATATGTGATTAGTTGAATTTAGTATAATCATTGCATCTGGAAGATATAAAATCGACCATTTGCGTGTACACCTTGTGTTATTGAATTTTTAAATTTTGATTATAACTATTTAGTTAATTATAAGTTCAGACTAAGCCACTACAAATACTGGTTAAATACTTGTCTCTCATATAATCATTAAAAATAATTATTAATTCACCTAAATATTTTCTATATAATATTTACTAAGACAAACTCAACTAAAATTTTTATATATATATCCCGGATAGAAGATTAAATGTATATAGTAAATATCTTGAATTTAAGCATAATAGGTAGTATACTGCTAACTTTTGGAATTTTATCCAATCCAACACTTGCCTTTTCTCAACAAGAACCAAGTTCAGTAGTGATTACACTTGGAGCAGCCGATGAAGGCAACTTTGAGCCATTTACTCCACGTGCACTTAATGTTATGCCAGGAAGTATGGTTTCATGGACAAATGAAGATTCTACACAACACACGGTAACTGCTGAAGGAACTGGTGCACCACTTTTTGACTCAGGTCCAATACCTCCTGGCATGACATGGGATAATACGTTTGATTCTACAGGAGAATTCGGTTATCATTGTTTAATACATCCATGGATGACAGGTAGGGTTATGGTTGGCTAATTACAACCAACTTCTATTTTAACAATTATTGTCAATCAAACTCCTTACACTTCGGTAAATACAAGCAAATAAATCGTTTCTATCTCTTTTCATCTTCAGTCTTTTTTAAATAGTAATAAATTTGGAAAATAAGATATTAATATTATATTGATTCTTACTTATGTATAAGCTATTATTGATGTAGTGATTGACCTAGAACTTAGTTATGAACAAGCTCACAAATTATGGTCCCAATTTTTGAAATTAGAAAGAATGTATGAGGCTTATGAATTTTACAATAATTATGAGTATAAGCTAATCAAATTGATTGTATATTATTTATGCCTGTAAATCACCATATAAGTGAGGAGCTAATTTCTTCTTTATTTTATGATAGGTTCAATATTTTTTTCCATATAGTTGGAAATAAAATAAAAAATTCCCTACTTATCGCCCATTCTAGTTATCAAATTATTTTCTCTAAAATATGTAAATAATGTTGAATTGCTTTATAATCTAATTGTAATTCTTCTGAAATCTTATTGATATTTAATGGATTTTTAGTAGTAGATCAAGAATGTTAATTCTATTATCATCTCCTCTCGTTCCAGCAAAAGAAACCATAACAATCAAATTATATCTGGATCAGGCATCGAATCAAGCATCGAATATTATCAAAATAACTATAATCATCATTTTCAATAGTTATTTGATTGATATAGAGTATAATTAGCAAATTCAAATTCAAAGGTCAAAGTTAAAAAAAATAAAATTAAAAATAAAAAAATTTATTTGTTTATCATTTATCCATCATCATCATTTTATCACTAGTCGAATTTGCCATCATTATTTGTCCACGAATTTCGCCGTTAGGATGTTTCTCAGTATGGACATTCACATATGTACTTCCATTTGACATTGCAGTAGCTAGGTCAGATAGTTGTTTACCTTTCATTGGTCCTTCTAACACATTTGCAGTTATGTTTCCGTATGATAACTTACCATTTATTGGTTGTGGAGTGTCCGATTTGTATAATGTTACAACAACAGGACCATTCTCACCTACTTTTCCAGTATGTATATGAGCCTGTGTGACTCCTTGCATATCAGTTATATTAACTTTAAACCATACCTTATCTTGCATTGGTTTAAACCATGCCATACCAGATGCAGTAGTTTGGACTGGTGGAACTTCTTCCTGACCTGAAAGTTTTGCATTGAATTTTTCTTTTTGTGCAAATACACTATGATTTGAGAATGTGAGTGCACTTACCATAGTTATTGTCACAGCAATAAGAATAGTAATTGTTAAAACAGATGTTATATTGTTATTCAAACTCATTATCTATGCTTGTACTACATCATATTTAATACATGAATCAAATTTCTATTTATATTGCTAACAATTTGAATCTAATTAACACAATTGCTATAAAATCTAACAACAGTCGTTATAATACCAAAAAATATAATAATAACAATATTAATCAAGCACTTTACCTCTCGTTTAATTGGAGCTCCAAACTCGGGTTAGTTCTACAAAGTTGGATAACGGGTGCTGGTGGCGGTCAATACGGTTCAGTAGGATTTATTGTAGACTGTCCTATAGTATTCCGTTTCTTATAGCAACAAATTTTTTCATTAAAGTACAATTCATATCATTTTATTATAGTTTATTTATTATTGTTTTGTATACAAAATTTTTTTTTATATTCATTTTTTAGTAATAAAATAATTTTATAGGAAATTGTATAACTTTCATAGTTAAATTCTAAAGATATTATTAAAATAAATCTAAGCTTATAAAGGAAGGAATTAATTGTTTTTTCTTATTCTATTTTATTTGATCGAATATATATCCAATCCTATGATTAATTCAATTGAGCACTACCAAATAATACCGAAAAAGGCTTACACCATATTAAAACATATCCATAATGATTAAAATCTATGTTCATAGGTATTTTGTAATTCTGATTACCATTGTTAGCCTTGAGCCTACCAAGATCTATGAAATCATTTGCCTGTTCATTATTAGACAAATAAAGATGAACATCAGGTCCATTAGTAGATTTGAAGTTTTCGAGTCGTAGTATTTGAGATCCATTTGATAAGATCAATATTTTTGCTAATCCCTTTGCATTATGTATCCCATCATCAATGCCTATAAAATTACCTATCAAAGCTTTATTTTGTGCACTTTGGCTAATATTCATAGTCATAGTTTCGTTTATAGTAGTATGTTGCTTTGTTGCCATTTTCATTATCATATCTTCTTCTTCTTCAACCATATTTTTTGCAGCATCAAGTTTTTCATCCTCTGTCATTGCCATAAACTTCGCAAAATCTGTTGTTGATTTTTCATTTGCAAGTGAAGGAAGAGGTTCATTTATTTCGGTATTTATGAATAAAGGTGAAATAGTATAAATTCCAAGAGGAATTACTATTGCTGTAACAATAATTCCTATTATTATTTTTGTTTTATTCTTCAATTAATTTTATCCTAGTTATATTATAATATAAAAACAAATTTATTTATTTAACATAATTTATTTATATATATATTTATTTAGATTGTTTTAACATGAATATTATGAGAATAATCAGTTAAAGTAAATTTTCATATTTATTAAAAGATTCAAACTTAATAATTATTTATCCAAATATCCATTTGAAAATATTTTCGATATTTTGTAAATATAATAGGAAAATAGAATTTAAATTGATAAGATCGAAATATGTTCAATTCTTTGTGGAAAGGCTAAATTCCATATGATTAGTTAAATTGTATTAAGAATCTATTTATTTTATAAATAAAATGAGAATTTATGAAATTAAAGAATATACATGTTTTATAAAAACTTCTTTAGGAACTTCTTTTGAAACATAACACTCTTCTCCTATTTCAGGATGGATTTCGGCTAACACTTTATAATTTATTACAGATGAAGTCATGAAACAGACCCTAAATTCTTTTGGTGTATGTTCTACTTTTTTCGAAATTTCATTTATTTTATTATAAAGATTAAATCCATCGATTACGGACATTTTAAAACCAATAAGAATAAGGTCATAATTATCAGATTTAAAGTTTAATTCTGCTAATAAAGGATCATTTATCAATATTAAATTAAATCCTTCATCTTCTAGCCATTTTTTATATTTTAAAGAGGTATTAACATCATCGTCCACTATTAAAATATTTTTCAATATTATAATTAACCCGAACTTATTAATAATAATTTCTTATAAAATTAGTATTACTTTAAAGATTTGTAAAATCTTTAAAATATTTTGTCATTAAGAATAATAAATGTTAAGTGTTATGAATGTCATGCCAGGGCACGGTAGATAATTAAACAAATATATCAATATCTAAAAATAATTCTTTGATTTGTTCTAACTTTTGAAATGATCCTTTATATATAATGCTGAGTAATTCCGATTAAAAAAGACCTTTATATAGACTCTAGAAAAAATAACAAATTATTACCTTTTTATAACATTGATATGCCTAGAAGAAAGCTTTCAGAGGTTATTTCATACAATGAATTCTTTATTTTGAATAGTATTCTAAATATAGTAACTAAAAAAATGACGCAAAATATTAGTATTGGTTATTGGTATGAATTTAATAAACCATTCTTTATCACTATAAAATATAATCTCTATTTTTGAAATCAAAATGCAATTCCTAAATTTTAATTAAAACAAATAAAAGCTTTGACAAAAAGTTAAATTATATCAATAGATTTATTCTGATTTGATTTATCCTCATGAAAGAAAATAATAAAAAAAATGAAACTATTTATAATACTATAGCAAGATTCATAAAGCAAGAAATTGAAAAAAGAGAATCTCAAGGCGTAGTAATTGGTATGAGTGGAGGAATAGATTCTTCTTTAACTACAGTATTAGCAGTTAAAGCATTAGGAAACCACCAAGTATTAGGATTAATACTTCCTGATTCGTCTCTAACTCCAAAAACTGATACTAAACATGCTATTGATTTAGCCAAATCCTTAAAAATAAAATACCAAGTAATAGAATTAAACAAGATAAAGAAACAGATAGTAAATGGTCTTCCTAAAAATAAAATGGCAAGAGCGAATCTTTTAGTTAGATTAAGAATGTCATTACTATACTATTATGCAACAGTAATGAATCGATTGGTGTTAGGAACAGGTGATAAAAGTGAAATGATGTTGGGATATTTTACTAAATATGGAGATGGAGGAGCAGACCTTTTTCCTATTGCTGATCTTTATAAAACTGAAGTAAGATCTCTTGCGAAATATTTGGGAATTCCTGCCAAAATAATAGATAAGAAAAGTAGTGCTCGCTTATGGAAAGGTCAAACTGCAGAGAAAGAAATAGGTATCAAATATGAAGAAATAGATAAAATACTAGTACATATAGAATATAATAATACTCCTTTATCATCTAACTCTGCTAAATTACATAAGGATAATGTTTCTAAGATAAAGTCTATGGTTGAAAAAAATGAACATAAACAAGATATGCCTCCAATTTGTAAATTACAATAATGGTTGACATTTATTAGCAGCAGTCTATACAATGTAGCAAAGGATTCTTCTTCATCACGATTTAATTAATTAAAATTTTAACAATTGCATGATATCTTAATCCAATAAAAAGTATATTAAAATTAAATATGGATAGTTAAAAATACATCTACTATTTATGATCGTAATCAATTTTTATAGAAAAAATAAAAAATAGAAGTTATCAATATAATTGATAATTATAAAACAAATCAAATTAACTGTTACTCTAAATTTCGATTAATTTTGTTTATTACTTCAATTGCTTTTTTAGCACTTTTTTCTTTGTCTTTTATTTCTAAAATAATATCAAAATCTAGATTAGAAACTGAGAGAATAAATTTCTCGAATTGTTTTATATCTAAAGTGTGAGAATGTTTCCCTTTTCTTTGATTAAGTTCTTGATTGCTATAATCAATCATCATTATACCATCTTTACTATGATTCCATGTATTATTAGATATTTGTAGAGCAATATGTAGAGGTAAATTATTGTGAAAACATATATGATGAAATACATCGAAAAGAATTGGTATCCCAATATATTCATGTATTTCAATACAGTCTTTTAAATTGTAGAGATGATCATCATTTTCAATAACTAATCTTTTTTTTATATTTGCTGATAGTAAAGTTTTATAATTAGAAATAAATTGTTTCTTAGACTTTTCTTTATCTCCATAAACCCCTCCAATATGTATCTGGACCTTTGCTGAATAATCTAGTGTCATTAAATCCAAAAGATCTGTATGATATTCAAGTTCTTTAATACTATTATTAACAATCTCTTGACTTTTAGAATTAATAAGAACAAATTGATCTGGATGCATAGATATTCTTATATTGTGGTCATTTATTAATTGTCCAATTTTAATAAGATCGGATTTAAAATGTTCTTTCCAATCAAATTTACAAATCGGATGAGATGCAAAAGGAATCATATCTGAACTTATTCGAAAGAACATAAAGTTATTTGCTATATTAAATTTTAAGATTTCTACAAGAGTAGCAAGGTTATAATTTACACATTGAATAAATTTTTCTTCCGTATACGAGGATAGTCGAAATGTTGATACAGTTTTTTTTCCAATTGAGTGATTTATACAAGGATATCCTATTTTCATATTTTCTTTAACCTCACTCAGAACTCTTTTAATTATGTAAAGTAAAATATAAAATAGTTTCAAGAATTAGAAAGGGGCTATAAAATACAAAGCGTATATTTGTAGATACTACCTTCATAAATTTTAACAAATAAAATTAAATAATAACCATACTTGAATTTTGTAAGAAAAAGGTTTATTTTATTTTTTTTTACTAACACTGTCAATTTTAAATGGATTATTTAATTAAGTCAATGATCAGGTTAATATTTATAGTGAATAATACACACTACACTGAATCGTAATTACCTTATGGGCCCGTAGCTCAGCCAGGTAGAGTACCGGACTTTTAACTCTAATGGAAGAAATCCGGCTGTCTCGGGTTCAACTCCCGACGGGCCCGT
>DASVEV010000202.1:0-5102 GCA_036380415.1 Nitrososphaeraceae archaeon | reverse complement strand
TTATTTTTTGTTTTTCATCATTGGTTAATTCATCTGATATATCTAACAAATCTAGAGCTTTGAATTTCCAACAATCCTCTATAACTGAATCTAATTTACATTTGTACTCAAAAGTTAAATCATAAACTATTTTTCCAAATGTAGTGAGATAGTATTTTCCTTTTTCTTTTTTTACAAGTCCTCTAGTTGTTAATTCATTTAACTTGGTATAGAATTGCTTTCTGGTTAAGCCTATTTTTGTAATTGACAATGTATTTCCATCTTTATCATTATTGTTATTGTTATTATTATCTATTATTTGATTAAGGATTTTTAATGTAGTTTCATTCATTACCACTTTCATTATTTCTTCTCTTATGCTGGTAATACATTGATCCATTATATTTGAGGTAAACAATATCATTATAGAATATAAATTTATTGAATTTTTACCTATTCAATTAGATACTTATTCCCAAAACTGGGATTAAAATTTAATATATGATATATAAACACTGCAAAATTTATCATGATATTTCAATAATATTCTCATTTTTAGATATTTTTATCAAATTTATAATTTTAAATGGCGAAATATTACGTAGTTATTTATACTCTGGCAATACATACATAATCAGAAATAATTGAGATGCTAAAATACTCATGTATAGTTTTTGCTCATGCAATTTTGCTCTCCTTCGAATCCATCTTTGCAGAATTTATTCAAAATTCTTTACAAGTTTCTGTAATAACTATTATAAGCATATCACTTCCAATTTCTGGAGGAATCTTATTGCTTATTCATTTTACATCAAAAAGAAATAATAATAGAAATGGCAATGATGATAATAATAATAATAATAATATTATTCTTATAAATATTTTTAAAAATTCCATCTTTAAGAATTTTAGACAGTTATTTCCTGCAGCTATATTCTTATCTACTGGTATTTTTACATGGTATGACGCTGCTAGCAGAATAGGTGCTTCAAAAGATGGTCTCATTGCAGGGGCTCTAGAGATAACTATAGTATTATTTTTGGCACATTTGATATTAAAAGAGAGGCTAACAAGAACGCAGATATTTGGAGTTTTTCTAGCAATAATAGGATTTTTCATAACCATTTCTCTAGGTAACAACACAGGATCATCATCAATCAACTATTTTAGTTTAGGAGATTTTGAATCAATAATATCTGCTATTTGTTTTGCATCTTCATATTTATTTACTGCTAAACTAGTTAAAAATGATTCTCCTATCAAAATCACAGGTCTGTTATTATTTTTATCAGGTTTAGCATTTATAGTACTATCATTTGTAATATTTACAGTTACAAAAAATACTATATTCAGTTTTGAAGGTTTAAATATAGAAGAACTTTGGATATTATTTTTGTTCTCCTTTGTACCATTATCTTCTGCATTATTTTATAACATCGGCATGAAAAAATTAGGTGCTTCTATAACTTCTATTCTGGCTTCTTCTACAATAATACTTACCATTATCTTTCAGGTTTTACTTAATATGATGGGCCATGCTATGATTTTACCTTTAAATATTTCAATGGCGATATTAGGAGGTTCAATAGGAATAATAGGAATTTTTATTATACATCTTCCTTCAGATAAATTATTTGTTATTTTAAATGGTAAATTTAAAAATAAAATATATATAAAAAATCATAGCCTGGAAGTGAATAACAAAATATGATGATTCTATAATCTTTTCTGTAATATTATCATCATCATGCAATCTCATTATTCTTTTAATGTCCAAGGGAACCTCTACAACCTATCAAGAATAGATTAGAATATGGTCATATCCTTATTGATATCGAATTAATCAAATTAAACAAGAGAAAATTAAAAATGTTGATTGGGATGGAAATTGAAAGACAATTATTAAAATATTAAATATCTATTTTAATATTGATTCAATAGTTTCTGCTAGTTTTCTTCTAGATTTCAAAATTTTATAGTATCTAAACCAGACTACCGTTAACAAAAATACCAAGGCTACAAATTGTATTTGTACTTTCAATTCCATTGCGTGATTTTTATTAATACTATCATTTATATCTGTAAAATTAATTACCACTTCTCCAAAAATCATTATTAAAATAAAAATTATTATAGTCATCTGGAAAGATCGAAAATTTTGTCGAAAAATTGCATTAATACTGAATATAGCTAATGCAAGCAATAAAAGTATGAAATTGTTTTCCACCATCTCAATCATTGTTTATTAATTGTATTTTTGAAAAATTTATATTCAATATTTTTTTTCTTTTGTGTAATTAATATCAACAATCCAGTTGCAATAAGAAAAGATAAGTAAATAGGCTTAATTATCGATTCAGAAAAATCAGAAAAGTTGAGAAAATTAATAAGGTAATAAATCCATAAAAACCCAATGAATCCTGTAAATAGAATTGATATAACTCTTAATATCCCATGAGTTCCTCTTATCATCCAAATTGGAATGACTATAATTAAAAATGGAATAATCATTGTAATAAGTTGTATGTTGAATGACAATGACTAATGTAAAAGATTCTGGTAGAATTAAACTCTTTTAGTTATTTCTTTATTAATATCTCCATTTTTGGATATTAGTATACTTTTTTTTCCTTAAATGGAAAGTAAAAAAACTAAATGAGTAGTATTTGCTGAACTATGGCACAAAGAAATTGAATCAAACTTGTAACTTGCAATTATATTTAGTTAAACTATTTTTAGACTCCTAAACCAAATATGCTATATTGCATTCAGTTTACTTTTTTTATCCTATATTCTATTCTGATGGCACTAAAGTATTTCTCCATTCTCGATATATGATAACATATTCTCCAATAGTCCTCTACAATATCTAAAACTATTTTTACTCTTTTAAAATCATTATTAGGCATTTTTTCAGTATACATCTTTCACTTATTTAATCAAATTTTCAAATTCCACTATTACTTTCCTAATCGCCCTGTATGAGTTTTCTATACTATAGACAGATTATTACCCTTTTTTTGATTCTATAATTAAAAAGGACTAAAACAATATCATGTACTATACTTTTTCAATCCGTTACTTCTTGCTATCTTCCTTTCTTATATTTTGATTTATACAATATTTCTTCTATTTATTTATCACATAGTACTACTTTGAATTCTTTTATTCTACCCTGAATAGTATTCTTGTTTTTTTATATATTTATTTTAATATCTCAACCTACTGTTATGTTGCTACTCTAAAGTTAGGAGTATTTTCTACTTTTTAAATTCATGACCTTCTCGTAAATGTTTAGTTTCTTTAGTAATAGAAATATACTTCCTTACCGAGTCCCAAAAATGGGATTAATTGACTATACATAATAAACGAAAGTATTTTTATTAATAATTTAGTACCATAGCTGGGAATAATTGACTATAATAAGGTAAATTGAAAAAAGGTTATATACTCTTTATACAATAATACGAGATATGCAAAGAATCCATTCTACTTCAAACAGCATAAATGGACTGTTAGATAACATTGATATTTCAAAAATTATACCATTTAGATATTCCTACAGAAGAAATATCAATGAAGATCTAGCTGAATTATCCTATTCTATAAAGGAAAAAGGACTTTTACATCCTATTATTGTTAGAATGATTAAAGATGGAGAATATGAAATAGTTGCAGGTACCAGAAGGTATAATGCCTGTAAAATGCTTGGCTGGAGAAAAATTCTATCTAATGTAGTAGAACTAGAAGATAAAGCTGCATTCGAGGTATCATTAATAGAAAATATTCATTCTAAAAATATCCATCCATTAGAAGAAGCTCGTGCATTCCAAGACTATGTCACCAATTATGGGTGGGGAGGCATATCTGATTTAGCCCCCAGGTTAGGAAAGAGTATCAGTTATGTAGATAAACGAATAAGATTACTTGATCTACCACCAAATGTTGTTGAATCTCTTTTTACAGGTAGTTTAAGTGTAAGTATCGGAGATGAATTACTACCATTAAAGGAAAAAGAACAACAATCAATGTTAGCTGAGTTGATAAAAAAACGAAAACTATCGTCTAGACAAGTCAGAGAGTTAAAGACTGAAATGAAAAACTCTGACAACCCCTACGATGTCTTAAACTTTCAAACTAAATTAATTGATATAGATGCAAAAATACAAAAATCATTTGATAAAGCTATTATCGCCATAAGAGTCGCCATGAACAATTTGGCTTCAGTTATTGAGGACGTAGATAATTGGACTGTCTATGAAATCCTTTTGCAGCACAAGAATATGCTACACAATCAGATAGATATCCTTTTCAAGGAAAAGAAAAAGATCTAAAATATTTTATATTTGTATTTGATTTTTTATTACACTTTTACTCGAAAAATTTTCCGGCGCCTAAAAAAATTGATGAAATAATAGAAACTCTATTAAGATCGAATAAATTAAAGATAAAAAATATCTAATTCATAAATCCAGTACCAAAAATGGGATCAAGAGAAAAAATATGGACAAAGTGGTATAATCTTTTGTATATTTCTACAAACAAGATTATGTTGAATAATTGCTTTAACTAATCAGATAACAGTATTCACATACACAAACTACAACTTTCTATCATACTCTTAACAAAAATGTAAGGCAGTTTACTTAAATGTCAATGAATGGATTTATATGACTTTTTTCACTACATAATAATTCCCACATTTGGGAATATTCTTCAATAAAACAAAGTATAATATGTACTAAGATGAAAATTCTTGTTAAAAGTGTTCATAAGGGATAAAAAAATGATTAATGTCATCCTAACAGTATTAGCAGATGAAGAGTTAAGAGGTATCTTTAACATGATTAAGGAAAAACCAGTATCTGCACAAGAGATATTAAGATATACTAAACTCCCTCATACTTCGTTTTATAGAAAAATAAATTGGATGCTGGACAACAACTTAGTCATCATTGATAGTGTACAAGAAACAAAAGATGGTAAAAAATATTCTCTGTTTAGAGCTATTTTTGATGATATTACTATAAAATTACAAAGAGACGTTATAACTATAGAAGCTATCCCAACAGTTGATTTAGCTGAATTAACAGCAAATGAATTTTTTGAGATATGATATAATA
>DASVEV010000201.1:0-2716 GCA_036380415.1 Nitrososphaeraceae archaeon | reverse complement strand
ACAAGGGCAAAATACACCTTCCCAATTGATGAAAATTTGACAAACTTGACAGCGTTTTTGTCCTATCAAATAACGCTGACCATTTGAGGGCCTAATTGCTTTATGGCCCGAACATATTCCCTTACACACCATACCTCATTAGATATAATTATTAGTATTTGTAACTTGATTATCTTAATTTACCTGCTTCGATTCCTGCTGCAGCACATTCTTTCAAATAGATTTTCTCACATTCGTTAGATATAGTTATGAATTTGTGAATTACTGAGATTATAGCCGTATCATAAACACATTTGATATCACCTTCTGTAATTATGTCAACTTTTCTATCATCAATTGTTTTCATGACTTGTTCTTTACAAATTTTGGTAATTACATTATTAATCTCAAAAATACATTTATCTATTTTTACAAAATTTTGTTCATGTTTGTTATTATTGTTATTAACATTAAAAATCATTTTATTTCCTCCTTTTTATCCTTCTAATCCAATCTAATCTAATAGTTAGTTAATAGATTCTATCCTTTTACTTTTATTATTTTGTACAATCTCTATAACCTTATAATTTTACTTGACATAGTTTATCTTATTGTTGAAGTAATATACAAAAATAAATGTATAGGAAGATTGATAAAAAGGGTCGATAGGGAGTAATACTGATAGCGGTGCTAAAATAAGAATCCAATGTTATAGTAAAAAGAGAGAATATTTAAGGGGTTTTTTTACAAATTAAATTGTGTAATTAATATATAATAACTAATAACTATTCCAGAATATGATAACTTGACAATTGTTTGACCATCATTGTTATGGAGGGCGAAAATAATCTATAGATATTTAATAAAAGTATAATAACGTTCTCGCTAAACTATATGATATGATAACTATGAATAATATTTTAAATTCCCCTACTACGCTATCTGAAGTTATAGATAATAAAATAAAAATATTTGCAAATGATATTGATAAGTCTGATAATTTTAATCCAAATCAAGTTGATGTTTTGTTGAGAACATCATATTTATTAACAAAATTATCTTCAATTAAATCGGAACTTCAATCAGTTGAAAATGAAATTATCAACATCCATAAATCAGACTATACAAAAGAGAATAGAGTATTTAATAAAATCCTCAAAGAAGAAATAAATACACTAAATTGGACTCTACAAAAAATTAAAAATCTTTAGAGGGTACAAACATACTCTGCTGGAACACCTGAACTTTTCTCTTACCTTGAATTTTTCCAGCCAGCAAGTACAATGAGGGAGAGAACCACAATTCCACTTTAGGCTAACGGTAATTTTCTATCAGTAACTTTAATTTGGGATTACAAATACAACCAACAACTAGAGAATGTTAGTTATGGTTTAATCATCTTACCTGTCCCGTATTTGGCCTTTCCCTATTTATCACTCGGAGAACGGGACCGAAACCCGGTACACCATTTGCTACAGCAGATGATATTATATGAACCCATATATACAATGGGCTCAGAGGTTTGACGGTCATTTTGCCTGTAATCCTAATCATCCAGAAAGTTACGTAATTACTTAGGTATAAACAACAAATATTGCTGAACAAAGATATTTTTTAGATAATAAAATAACCAAAAATCTAAAGTAATCAAAATATTATAAAATGGGTATATATTTTCTTTGTTTATACCCAGATTTTCACATAGAAATTGATTTTCTTTTTTGATATATGATTAACCTTTAGTAGTTATTTTTACTAATTAAAAAACTGGTAGCGAAATTAAAATGTAGACCTGCTCTGAACTCTGCGTGTTATAAAATTTTATCCACGACATTATTAAAATTAAAGAGATTGACAATGCTAAAAATGTGATTATTATTAATGAAACAAATGAAATAGTAGAATAATTATTTTATTCATATTAGATATTTTGTTAATTGTAATGAATTATATAATTTAGGACTTTTCTTTGTTTATATGATATATACTAATAATAATGAAAAGTTTTTCTCTTAAACAACCATTCTCAGACTTGCTACCATCTTAGATTTATCCCTCTTCTAATAAAATTGATTTTCTTTCTAAATTATACGAATCCATATACACATAACGGGCTCAGAGGTTTCCATTGTGATATTGATTCTAAAATGGGATTCAAAATATTTAGGTTATTATGATCTATAAACATTTCTATTTACTATTTCTTTAACTTTCTTAATTGAATATATATTCAAGATCTGTTAATAATGTAATATTTGGTATTTTATATGAAGTTATCTTGATTCTTATTTTCTAATTGATCATCAATAATCATTTAATCCTTGTAATATAACAAGTAGTTAGACAATCTAATAAGGTTGTATTTCAAAATTAAAACAATAAAAAAATGTATCTATTGGTTAGGAGAAGATCTTTCTATTTTCTTGAGAAAGTTAAAGTAGTTCTGAATTGATTCATTATAGTATTTTTGTGCAATTTCTACTGATTTATTAAAAGTTTCTGTAGATCCCAATAGAGCATCATTTATTTGGTTTGTAGCATTAATTGTATTATCTTTAATAGTTTGGTTGGTCTTGTTGTAAATATCTGTATACTTTTGTGGAGATGTAGAATTATTTCTATAAGATTTAGATGTAACATCCAAAAATCTTGATATTACTGATTGATAAGTTTCAAGAAGATTCTTTTGCAATTCTACAAAGTTGTTTGTGATTGATTGGAATGTATTAATGGCTTG
>DASVEV010000200.1:0-4274 GCA_036380415.1 Nitrososphaeraceae archaeon | reverse complement strand
GAAGTTTTTACTTATTTTGCAAGACCTGAACATATGGCTGATCAATTTCCAGAAAATATGGGTCTTAACATTATTCCGATTGAGGTTAAAAATGGTTTTGGTGTAGGGACTATATTTCGAATAAGTGGAGATTTCGATGGAAAGAGATTAGAATGGGATTGTGAAACTATTGATTATATTCCTCATAGAAAAATTGTAGCAAAAATGATTGAGGGACCTTTCAAAAAATGGCAGATTGAAGTAGAATTTGAAGAAATAAATGAAAAATTAACAAAGACTGGCATTACTGTTGATTATGACATGCCAATGGGTCCATTAGGAAGTTTTATCGACAAGGTAAAGTTAAAGAAAATAGCTGAAAGAGGAATCGAAAATGGACTTTATAGAGTGAAAGCTCTTCTTGAAGGAACTGGTTCTATTCCTGTCTATATAACTTTAGACGCGTATAGACAGATATTGAAGGAAAAAGAAAGATTAAACTGTTCGGTTTCAGATACTATTCTCAGGATGTTTGAGAATCAGAAAGAGAAACCTACACCTCCAACTGCTTCTTGACATCAAGAAGAACAAAGTTTCAATCCCATTTTTAAGCTCTACACTTATTATATATGCATTTATCGTTTATTTGAAATAATTCTTTAAACTTTATCGGTCTTTCTCATCCCTCTAATGAGTTATTTCGAGTTACTCGAGTTACTCTGACATAATTGTTTTCTTTATTTAAATGCCAAGATCATATTCATAATATGGAAAGGAAAGTATGCCAGGTATGTAATAAGAGGTTTACCAGGCAATGGAACCTAGAAAGACATGTGAAGGATATTCACCACATTTTTGAGTATGGGGGAAATGACATGGTCAAACAAAAATATGAAGGTCCTTCTTATTCATATTCCCACACAATTAAGAACG
Organism: Nitrososphaeraceae archaeon; assembly: GCA_036380415.1. Taxonomy (GTDB): domain Archaea; phylum Thermoproteota; class Nitrososphaeria; order Nitrososphaerales; family Nitrososphaeraceae; genus TH1177. The sequence continues at coordinate 3,362 of DASVEV010000200.1, read as the reverse complement.
AACAGTTTAGGAATTCTGAAAACAATACAACTGATATGAATTACTACGATCCTCCTGAATATCACAATTTTACAAATCTTTATTCAAACAAAGATATGTATAACAAAAGGTTTTATCCACATTTTCAACCATTTCCAATAGACAAAAAGGAGGACAAGTTAACACTACGAGATATGAGAAGAATACGACTGGGCTTACAAATTTTAATAAATTTTCTCCAACGAATTTATCCGTATCAATTTGTTATGATGCAGATCTGTTGGTTAAATTATCTCTGCTGTACTAGAAAAAGCATTCAACCGTTGAGGGATTTTTATCAAAAGAACGGTTTAATGCATCTTTGGCCATTATATTGACCTATCCTACTATCACGGCAATTCATTTAGGTCATTTAATCAATGAAAAAGAATTTATTTTCTCGAAAATGAGATATAAAAAGGGGGTTCGTAGCTCAGCCAGGTAGAGCGTCTGGCTCTTAACCAGTCTATCTAGGGTTAAAATGTCGTGGGTCCGAATCCCACCGAACCCGAAATTAAGTTACTATTACTAGTAACGAAATAATGTTATAGAGAAATTAACTAACATAAACATTCAACCAATTTTCAGTACTCTTTTAATAAGAAAAATTAGCAACGGGTAATCATAATAAACATTAACTAATTTAATTTAGTAATACTATCTTAGCAAGTTTACCTAAGCACTTCAATTATATTTTAATTGTTATTTATCTTATTAAGTGAAAATCCCCCCAATAATACCTTATATTATTACATCAGTTTCATTAGGATTTGTTATATTTTTACTGACAAAAGCAGTTCATCATACTCTATCAAAATAAATCTATTGAAATTATTTTAAAATTCAATTAATTTTTTTCTTATACTAACAGTTGCTATTAATTAATAAAATTATCTCAAATTATTAAATATTATGGGATAAATTAGAAAACACTCCAAAACCAAAGACTAACGTCACCATAGCCTTCTATACGTGTTTAGTTAGTAGAAGACTATGGCTTTACGATAATAAATTGTTTTATAGAAAGAAATTCAATAAAAGTTGCCTTCTGCAGCAAATGGTGTACCGGGTTTCGGTCCCGTTCCCCGAGACACTATTACGGTAAAGAGGAAAGGCCAAATACGGGACTGGCCGAAATAAGCCTCTTATCTGCAGAAGGCAACTCGAAAGCGATTATTAATTACTAATAGTGACAAGTCATTGTTTATTTATTATAATCCATCAATTTTTTTTAATGATTTACTTTTACCTAAATATTCTTTAACCTTTTGTTTATATTTTAGAGCATAATTATAAATTATAGCGGGATATTTAGGGTGAAGTTCATTTATTTTATTATAACATTCTATTTCTCCTTTACATTTTAATTCGTATGGAATTCTATTCCACCATCATTCTTCTTCGTTATGCATAACAATTAACAACTTATTTAACATTGGCGACCTTTAAATAATCTTGTAGTAAAAGTTGTATACTTTATCGTATTCTATGTTAGGCTATAAGGACTATATACTGGATTACTGTTCTAGTTGAATGTTATATATTAGTGAACGTTATTACGCTATGATATAGTATAATTAATTAACTTCAAACTTTTAATGAGCGTTTAATAAATTTCTGAAAATTTATTAATATCTAACTCTTTTTTTTGGCAATAATGTCGTATGTGAAAGATAAAATTATTTTATTTATTCAGATATAGATTTATTTCAGAACATAGAATGAGAATTTCAAAACCAATGATTGAATAGCACCCTTCTTTATTACTATACATTAGACTCTTATCTTTCCACTGCTATCAGCGTTACTCCCGACTGACCTATAAGGCCTAAATAACTCTACTTCTGATTATTGTAATTGAATACTTTACCTCAAGTTATACAAATAGTTAGACTGATTGTAAATAAACAAATATGACACTATATAAGTCCTTAATACAATGGTTATATAACTTGTAACGTATTTGTTAATATGTCAAGCAAAGAAGAAATAAAAACTAATCAAAATACAGATGTAAATAAACCAACTTTTTATGATAAAAATACAACTAAATTCAATACAGACAACAATAATTTCAATGAAAGAACAAATAATACCTTAAATCAACAACAAGATGCAATAAACAAGACACTAGACAACACCTTAAATAATGTAAAAAGAACTACTGAAGAAGCTTCACGAGAGATTCCACGATATACACAACGTATTGCTGAGTATCAAGAACAAACTATTAAAACTATAAAAGATATTGCTTCTGACTTTATTGAAGCAGAAAAACAAGTAATAGGCTCTTTTCAATCACAAGTAGATAGAAATAGTAATGGTGTATGGGATTTGTATAATCCACAAAGAATCGCTGAAAATTACTCCGTAATGGTAAATAACTTTACAAGCTACCTGCTAAATACTAGCAATCTAATAAACAATGCTCTAGCATCAAATATGAGAGTATACAATACCGCACTAGAACAAACACGTGATAATCTAAAGGCTTGTGCAAAAACAAATACCAATTACATACAATCAGTATCAGGTAATAGTCAAAATAGAGACGGAAATACTAGTAACAACAACAACAACAATATCAACGAAAGACCAACTAGGTATTAATTTTAACCTAGTATACAAGCTGAAATTTTGAATTATTGTACCTAATCAATCTTTATTTTATTTTATTTTTATTTTAAGACATGAAAGGTCAATCTTAGATTCATTTTATACTATTCCATTTATTTCAAACAAATTAAGTTACTAAACAGCTAAATACAAGACATCTTGTATCTCTATATTAGATTCCTCTTTTAGAACCGCTATCGGTATTACTCCCTCCTGCAAATTCCTAACGAATTCATCTATCAATATTCCAAAATATTTTAAATAATAAGTTCTAATAGAAAAGCTAAATATAATGCCTTAGTCTATCTACAAATAGACTCCTATTTTAGAACCGGTATCGATATTACTCCTCTTTAGCATATTTTTATCGAATTTATACATAATTTATAACTGATTACATATCTTAATTTTTTCAAAACAATTTTACTTTTTGTCAATTTAAGTTATCTATATGGTTAATCTAAACAATCAATAATTATCCTAAATTCTAAATATTGACCAATTAGCTTTTATAAGGCTATAACAAACGTGGTACGTGAGGAAATAAATTGAATTTATTACCTTATACTAATAATAAATTTCCATTTTTAATCAATAATTTTCGGAGTAATACTAAATGAAAAACTTTTCTTCTAAAGGGATTAGATTTTCTGGCGATGCAATAAAGAGTTGTGTCGGTTTTATTGATTTGGTAGATTCGACTAAAAATACCATTACAATGGATAATT
>DASVEV010000199.1:0-3066 GCA_036380415.1 Nitrososphaeraceae archaeon | reverse complement strand
TATATTGAAACTAAATCCACTAAAGGGATCAGTAGATCCTTCGAATCCTCCTGCTCTTCCTCCTCTACCACCAAACATTTGTTCAAAAATAGTTTTTGCAAAGCCACCAAAACCCATATCTCTAAAGATCTCTTCAAAGTTCGCTTCGGATCCTCTAAATACATCCTCTGAACCTACATGTCCATAAGTATCATATTTTTTTCTTTTTTCATCATCGGAAAGAACTGCATAAGCTTCAGAAATTTCTTTGAATTTTTCTTCGGCGCCTGGTGATTTATTTCTATCAGGATGGTACTTTAATGCTAATTTTCTATAAGTATTTTTAATTTCATCTTTACTAGCATTCTTTTGTATCTCTAAAATTTCATAATAATCTCGTTTGTTAGTCATAAATTATAATCCCGTAATGAATTAATATAAAATAAAAAATGGATTATTTTTATCTTTTGACATGTTAGGATCCAGGCGATGTAGATTTATCTGTAGAACTTCTATCAGATGTATCAGCAGGATTTGAAGTGTCTCCTCTGTTAGTTTCACTTTGATTTGTAAAATCCTCAGTATTTGTTCCTTGTCCGCCGCCTGCTTGATTTGCTACTCCAACTGTTTTATAAATTTCTGTACTTATTTCAGCAAGTAGATTCTTTATTTCCTTAATTTTGTCTTTGAGATTTTCAATATTATTACTAGCAATGACATCTTTTAATTCTTGTACTGCCTTGTTTATCTTTTCTGTTTGTTCAGGTTTAATTTTGTCTTTGAAATCTTGGCTAACTAGTTTTTCTGCAGAATAGACAAGATTTTCAGCCTCATTTCTAATTTCTGCCTCTTCTTTCTTTTTCATATCTGCTTCAGAATACTGTTCTGATTCTTTCTTTAGTTTTTCTATTTCATCTTTAGATAATTTTGTGGTTGCTGTAATAGTTATTTTTGCCTCTTTAGAAGTGCCTAAATCCTTTGCAGTAACGTTTAGAATTCCATTTGCATCAATATCAAATGTTACTTCGATTTGAGGAACCCCTCTAGGAGCAGGTGGAATCCCGGTAAGGTTAAATGTTCCTAATGAAACACAATCTGCCGCCATAGGTCTTTCCCCCTGTACTACATGAATAGTAACTGCAGATTGATAGTCTGCCGCAGTTGTAAAAACCTTACTTTTTTTGGTAGGAATAGTTGTATTTCTTTCTATTAGTGTCTCTTTAAGGCCTCCTAAAACTTCAAGCCCTAAGGTTAATGGAGTAACATCTACAAGTAAAATATCTGATGAAACATCTCCTGCAATGATAGCTCCTTGTATTGCTGCACCAAGAGCGACTGCTTCCATTGGATCAACTCCTCTTTCAGGTTCTTTCCCCATTATTGTAGCAACAAATTGTCTAACTATAGGCATTCTAGTTGGTCCTCCAACCATAATAATTTTATCAATCTCTGCAGGAGTAAGTTTGGCATCTTGGATTGCTTGTTGCATAGGATTCTTACATTTTTCAACAATTGGCCTTAAGAGTTCTTCCAGTTTTGAACGGGTTAGATTAACTATAAGATTTTTGGGTCCGGTAGAAGGATCATAAGCTAAAAATGGAAGATTTATTTCAGTTGATACGAGATTAGATAATTCTATTTTTGATTTTTCTGCTGCTTCTCTTATTCTCATCATAGCAGCTCTATCATTTCGTACATCTAATCCTGTTTGTTGTTTAAATTCTTGTAAAATATATTCAATAATAGTATTATCCATATCGGTTCCTCCAAGCTGAGTATCTCCTGAAGTACTTTTAACTTGAAACACTCCTCCACCCATTTCCATAATAGTTACATCTAATGTTCCTCCGCCCAGATCAAAAACCATAATTTTCAAATCTTTTTGAGTTTTATCTAATCCGTAAGCAAGTGAAGCGGCTGTAGGCTCATTGATAATTCTTACTACCTGTAATCCTGCTATATCACCTGCATCCTTTGTTGCTTGCCTCTGGTTATCATTGAAATATGCGGGTACAGTAATAACGGCTCTATCTACTGTATCTCCCAAAAATGCTTCAGCATCTTTTTTTATCTTTTGTAAAATAAACGAAGAAATTTGCTGAGGAGTATAAATCTTTCCTCTTACATTAAATTTAAAATCTGTACCCATCTTACGTTTAGCAGCAAGAACAGTTCCTTCAGGATTGGATATCATTTGTCTTCTAGCCGGTTCTCCGACTAATAGTTCACCCGTATTTGTAAAGGCTACTACAGATGGAAAAGCTTTGCCACCAACTGAAGCACCTTCCGCTGCCTGTATTATTGTAGGTTTACCACCTATCATTGCTGCTGCTGCAGAGTTACTAGTTCCTAGATCGATACCAATAATTTTTCCCATGTTTAATAATCACCTATATTTTAGTTTGATTCATCTATATTATTGTTCATTATATTTTTTTTGGATATTTCAACAAGACTGGGTCTTAGAACTTTGTCATTAAGCATATAACCGATACGTATTTCATTTGTAATAGTATTTTCGGGAAGATCATCATTGTATGAGAAGCTAATAACATCATGTTTGCTTGGATCTAAAATCTTTCCTATTGTTTCAATTGGAGTTACACCTTCAGATTGTAAAATATTATCTAAATTTTTTAAAATACCTTCTAACCCATTAAGAAAAACCTCATCAAGATCTTGATTCTTTTTTATTATATCAAATGCTCTTTGATAATCATCATGGACAGTTAAAAATCGAGAAAGAAGATTAGATCTATCTGACTCTAATGTAGAAGTCATTTGTTTTTCTATCTGTTTTCTATAATTGTCAAAATCAGCCATCATGTACTTTAATTTATTCAGATTCGTTTCTGCTTTCTTTTTTGTTTCTTCTAATTCAATTTTGGTTTTCTTTAATTCTTCTTTTAAGGAATTACTATTATCGTTGGTTTGTTCTTCTTTTAATTCTTCTTTTAAGGAATTACTATTATCGTTGGTTTGTTCTTCATCTTTTTCCTCAGAATTATCATTATTGATCATATTAATTATATTCAAAGAAACAATGCCGGATAATTAGATATCGTTGAAAATAATTTTGAAACCGAA
>DASVEV010000198.1:0-23298 GCA_036380415.1 Nitrososphaeraceae archaeon | reverse complement strand
TATCTTTGTGCAGATGTGGCAGAGTGGTCTTCTATACAGAACACAATAATGCGTCGGCCTTGAGTAATCTTCAAGGTTAAAGCAAGCCGATTCGCCTTCGGGCGATCAGGAGTTCAAATCTCCTCATCTGCGCTTATATTGCTAAAAAGTTTATCTAAGCAATTTGACTAGATATAAAATTTATTAGACTTTAATAATTAAACTCGCATTAATGGATAAAAAATTAGTAGTAGTAATGGCTGTATTGGCCGTTATAAGTGCAATAGTTACAATTTTCATATCTCCGTTAGATACTACTATTCCTATCCCAGAGCCCTCATTCTTGAGTAATACAACTAATCAGAATAAAGGTATTGAAATACTTGCAGAAAATCTATCAACACCTTGGGCTATAGATATTGCAAAAGATAATAGAATATTTTTTACTGAACGCGATGGAAAGATCAGAGTAATTGATGAAAAAGGAATTCTTCTTGATGAACCAGTAGCTTATATCAGAGTTGCACAAAATGGAGGTTCAGGATTATTAGGAATTGCTCTTCAACCTAACTTTACAGAGAATCATTTAATGTACATTTATCATAGTTACGTAAAAGATAATAAACTTTATAATAAAGTTTTACTTTTAAAAGAAAAAGATAACAAAATTATTGAATCGAATACAATAATTGATTCTATTCCTGGGTCCCCATATAATAATGGTGGAAGAATAAAGTTTGGGCCTGATTATAAGCTATACATTACTACTGGTGATGCGTCTGATCCCCTTTTAGCACAAAATCTTTCTTCACTTGCAGGTAAAATATTACGCGTAAATCCAGATGGATCTATTCCTTCAGATAATCCATTTAAAGACTCTTCTATTTATTCATATGGACATAGAAACGTTCAGGGAATTGCGTGGCACCCCAAAACAAAACAAATGTATTCATCAGAACATGGTTCATCAGGATTTGATGAAATTAATTTGATTATTTCAGGAAAGAACTATGGATGGCCAGAGGAAGAATGTAAAGGAACAAATATTTCTCAGAAAGCTATTATTTGTTTTAATCCTGCAGTGGCACCTTCTGGTATAACGTTTGCTTCATCAGATAAACTAGATTATCAAAATGATCTAATCGTAACAACCCTCAAAGGCTCTCATTTAAGGCAAATAGACGTAGAATCAGGAGAACAAAATAATATATTAGTAGGTTATGGTCGACTTAGAGATGTTGTTGAATCTAGTGATGGTACGTTATATGTACTGACTAGCAATACCGATGGAAGAGGAATTATCCAATATAATGATGATAAAATTTTAAAAATACTTAAACCATAAACACTTGTGGACAAAATTCGTAAGAAGGAAAACAACAAAAACATCAAAAAATTTTATGAGTTAGATCATCAGGAACGCTTGCAATATTTGAAAAAAGAGGCTCACATAACTGAGCAAGATTTAGAAATCTTTCAGGACTTTCCAAAAAATTTTGCTTTTAATAAAATTAACAACATGGTTGAAAATGCAATCGGATTTATACCCATTCCTTTAGGAATTGCTACTAATTTTGTTATAAATGGAAGAAAATATTTAATTCCAATGGCTATAGAAGAACCATCTGTTATCGCTGCTGCAAGTAAAGCTGCGAAAATTGCAAGTATAAAAGGAGGATTTTTAGCTGAAGCAGATAATTCCATCATGATTGGGCAGATCCAATTAGTTTCACGAGATAAAAGAAATAATAAAGACAAATTTTCTTACAAGAAAGAAAGAGATAAAATAAAAAAAATAATATTGAATAATAAAAAAAAGTTACTGGAAATATCAAATTCAAAAAGTAGATCCGTACATGCTATTGATTTACAATTAAGGGAAGTCTCTGATGAAAGCAACAACAAAATGGGCTACATGATAATAATCGAATTAATTATAGATACACGAGATGCAATGGGAGCTAATGTAATTAATACAATGTGTGAATTAGTTGGTTCGGAATTAGAAAAACTAACTAAATGTACAGTTATTTTGAAAATTCTTTCGAATTATTCAACAAAAAGAATGGCTAGATGTAAAGCTATTTTTCCAAAAGAGTTGATAGGTGGCTCGGATAGTGTGAATAGAATATTATACGCATCTGCATTTGCATATTCTGACATATATAGAGCGGTTACACATAACAAAGGTTTGATGAATGGAATTGATGGAGTAGCTATGGCAACAGGGCAGGATGTTAGAGCTATAGAAGCGGCTGCACATGCATATGCTTCTAAGGACGGAAAATATAGATCGTTGACTAAATGGTATAGATCAAAAGAAGGAGATTTAGTTGGGGAGATCGAGATTCCATTGGCTATAGGAATAGTAGGAGGAATAAGCTCAGTACATCCGTATGTGAAAGTATCCTTGAAGATATTAAATATAAAGAAAGCCAAAGAGCTTGCTTTAATAATGATAGCAGTAGGTCTAGCTCAAAATTTTGCTGCAATTCGTGCTTTAGCGGATGAAGGAATTCAGAAAGGACATATGAGACTACATGCTCGAAATATAGCCATAACTGCAGGAGCAACCGATGAGCAAATCAATATCGTTGCAAGCAGACTTGTACAAGAAAATAATGTTACTGTAAATAAGGCTGAAGAAATTATCGAATTAATTAATAAAAATGAAATTAATACTAAGTAGATATATATCTGATAAGAAGAAAAATTTTTTGTTATAGTTATGGCTCACATAGTAAAATTTGTTGTACCTAAGGGAACCATTGAAGAAGCAACTTTAAAGATTCTTGAAGAAGCATGGCAAAAAATAAGTGGTCGAGCACGAACTTATAGAATTAAGTTAAGTGATCCAGAAATAGAAGTTAAACTTTTGCGGCCACAGGAAATTCCTACTTATGTACAAGAAGGATTATATGATGTTGGAATTACAGGCAGAGATTGGATTAGAGAAGCAAATGCAGATGTAAAAATATTGCTTGATTTAGAATATGGTAGAGTCAAACAAGTAATAGCTATACCAGAAAGTTTTCAATTTAATACTTTGGATGAAATGATTATAGATCATGTAAGAAGAGAAAAACCACTAAGAATATCTGCAGAATATCTTACGACTACAGCAAATTATTTAAAATCTAAAATCGCATACCAGAAATATTTTGGAAATAGTAATCCTATGATTATCACCCCTTGGCTTAGAGTTGGCGAAAATAAAAATGTTCAAATATTTCTATCTTTTGGGGCTACAGAAGCTAAGCCACCAGAAGATGTGGATGCCATATGTGATATTACTGAAACGGGAACAACTTTAGCTCAGAACAATTTAAAAATTATAGATACAATTATGGAATCGACTTCTGTTCTAATTGCAAATAAAAATTCTCTTAAAGATAATAAAAAGAGAGAGAAGATAGCAGATATGATTGCGTTATTAAAAGGAGTAGTAGAAGCACGTAAAAAACTGCATATTTTTGTTAATGTTAGAAAAGAAAATTTAGATGAATTACTTTCCACTTTACCAGCATTAAAGAGACCTACGGTTAGCAATTTGAGTGAAGAAGGATGGTATGGAGTGAATACAATAATTGATAAGAACGAATTTATAAAAATTGTTCCAATTATGAGAAAATTAGCACAGGGTTTAGTTGTATCAGAACCAAGACAAATATTACCATTAGAAGAGATCAACCTAGATAAAGAAGAATAATAATTGATTAATAGAATAACAATTAAAAATGCTAAATTAGATGTAGAGAGTATACGTTATAAAATATCGAGTAATTTTTCTGAAGATGCAATTAAAAAAACACGAGAGATTATAGAAAACGTTCGAAATTATCGTGATGATGCTATAAAAAGATATACTTCTACATTTGATAAAGTAGAACTAGATTCATTTCGAGTCACTAATGAAGAAATAGAAGAAGCATACAATTGTATTTCTGATGATCATATTAAAACTATTAAACTTATTAGAGATAGATTGATAAGAAATGAAACTATTCTTTTCGAACACCTTAAAAAAATATCATCCTTATATATACAAAATAAAAACATACGACGCATAATCCAACCTATTTCTAGCGTTGGTTGTTACGTTCCTGGTGGATCTGCCAGATATCCAAGTACTCTAATAATGTGTATAACACCAGCAAAATTAGCGGGAGTTAAAAGAATAGTAGCAATAACACCACCGAAGATAAATGGAAAAATAGATCCCCTTACGTTAGTTTCTGCTGATATTTGTGGAGTTAATGAAATATACAAAATTGGAGGAGCGCAAGGTATTGCAGGATTAGCGTTTGGAACTGATAGCATCAAGAGAGTGGACAAGATTGTAGGTCCAGGTGGAATGTATGTAACAATTGCAAAATTATTGGTTTCAAATATAGTATCAATCGATATGTTAGCAGGTCCTACGGAATTAGTAATTTATGCAGATAATAAATCTAATGCAAAATATGTTGCTTTAGACTTGATTTCCCAATCAGAACACAGCAAAGATACGTTGTGTGGATTAGTAACTAATTCATATGAATTTGCAAATACAGTTGAAAATGAAATTAATAATATTTTAGAAAGTAAGATCTCACGTCAGGAAATAGTTACAAATAGTTTAAAAGAAAATGGGTTTTTCGCTATATCAGAAAATGAAGATTTAGCAATAGAATTTATTAATGAAATAGCTCCCGAACATTTACAGATTATGGCTAAGAATGAATTAAAAATAGTTAAAAAAATTACATCTGCTGGACTTACTTTAATTGGAGAATATACTCCATCTGCAGCTAGTGACTATTGTTTAGGCTCAAATCATGTTCTTCCTACTATGGGATTTGGTAAATCAAGAACATCTTTATCAGTATTAGATTTTGTGCGAATTTCAAATATAGTTCATGCTTCAAAAAAAGAGATTGAGGAAATTGAACCTTATATCAAGATAATAACTGAAGAAGAAGGATTGGTTAATCATTATAAAGCCGTTAAAGAAAGAATAAGAGACATTACAAATCAAAAAATAGAAGATGAAAAATAAAATATGGATAAATGGTTTGAATCAAAATTAAGTGAAATAGGAAAACTAGATTATTACAAAAAACCGGAAAAAAGTAGAGGATTAAAACTAGATGCAAACGAAAATCTTGCTTTAAAAAAAGACTTTATCAAAAAAATAGCTATTAAAGCTGCAGAAAGAGAAGATTTAAGAGAATATCCGTTACATCAAGTTGATGATTTTTATTCACAGCTTTCAAAATATACTAACATAGATAAAAAAAATTTAGCTATTGGAAATGGCTCTGATCAAATAATAGATTTAATCCTGTCAGTCTTTGGAAAAGAAAAAAGAGTAACTACCTTTACTCCTACTTTTTCTTATTTTATTGATAGATGTTTATTATATTCCATAAAAATAGACAAAATACCTCTTTTACAAGATAATTCAATTGATAAAGAAAAGTTTATTCAAAGCGCAAAAAAATCAAAAATAATATACATTTGTTCACCAAATAATCCTACGGGTAATCAATTTGATAAGGAACTATTAATTGATATAATTAAAAATTTTGATGATAAATTAATAATTATAGATGAAGCGTATGTAGAGTTTGCTAGTTACTCATTTTATTCTGAAACAATAAAAAGTCAGAATATAATACTATTAAGGACGTTATCAAAAGCATTTGGATTAGCAGGAGCAAGATTGGGTTATTGTATTGCTAACGAAGATTTTTCACGTATATTTAAAACCGTTATACAATACCCTTATGCAATAAATAATATTTCTTTGAATATAGGAAGTGAAATACTAAGGAATTCAAAATATATTGATAAAACTATTAATATTGTTAAGAAAGAACGTAAAAGAATATTAGATTATTTAAAAGAAATTAATAATGAAATAAAAGTTTTTCAAACTGAGTCTAATTTCATTTTTTTTCAAATTCCTGACATAAATAAATATGAACATATTTTAACTCAATTAAAAAAAGATAATATCGCAGTTAAAACAATAGGAAGGATAAAAGATAGAAAAGGAGGTCATATTAGGGTAACTATCGGAACAAAAATGATGAATAATAAATTTTTAAGATCCTTAGATAAGGCAATATAATGTATCAAAAAATAAATAATATTAATTTTATTCATACATTGAGAAGATGTTTCCATATTAACTATATTATTTTTGATATTGACGGAGTTTTAATTGACGTAAAAAAATCTTATAACGAGGCAATAAAAAATACAGTCCAATTTGTAGTAAGAAATCTGATTAATAGAGATTTAAAAGATTTAGTTACAGATAAGATCATTTTGAAATTTAGGCAAACTGGAGGTTTCAACAATGATGCTGATACAAGCTATGCAATTAGTTTAGCACTATTATCACATCAAGATCTTCAAAGTGCTAATCTCGAAAAATTTCTAATTGAGGTAGCAGAACATGCTGATGAAACGGGGATAGACTCGGTTGAGAAATACATTAAAAAATTACCACAGAATAAAATCTCTCCAAATTATTTAATAAATATTAATAAAATTCTTGATTATTTGAACTATCCTGGAAAGGTTGGAGACAGTATAGTTTCTACGGTATTTGACGAATTTTTTTATGGACAAGAATTATTTTTAAAAAGATATAAAATTAAATCAAAATATTATTTTGGAAAACCCCTCATCGAAAATGATAGAATAGTGATTACAGATAATACAATTAGAAAGCTAATAGAAAGAGTTAACGGTAAAATTGCAATGGTTTCAGGAAGAAGTAAGATTGCAGCAGCCTATGCCCTAGATAATAAATTTTATTTGTTAAACGAGAAGAATAGTGTATTTCTGGAGGATGAGGACAGAAAATTCGCTAAACCAAATCCATATGGATTAAAAAAAATAATAAATAAAATTAATACAAGAAATGATATTCTCTATTGTGGAGACTCTATTGAAGATTTAATAATGGCTAGAAGAGCAGAAGAAGAATTAAATCAAAAAAACTCTAATAAAATCAAAACTAATATAGTTTTTTGTGGAATCTATGGTTGTAGTAGTAATACAAATGAGTTAATTAGTAAGTTTATGGAGAAAAAAGCAGATATAATAATTAAAAGTGTAAACGATTTACCACATATATTAAATAAAGTATCATAAGGAATATTGTTAGTTGAATTCGAAACCTCTTGACTTGGATAAATCTCAGAATAGAATATCAGTCAAAGATAGATTTACGAAAGAGACCAATGTAAGTGTGAGTGTTAATATTGACGGCTCTGGTAATGTGGAAATTAAAACTGGAATTCCATTTATAGATCATTTAATCTCAGCGTTTGGAAAGCATAGTATGGTAGATATCTATTTGGAAGCAAAATCAAATGATAGTATTTCTCATCATTTAATTGAAGACGTGGCTATAACTCTCTCTCAGACTCTAAATGATGCGTTATCAAATAGAACGCAAATTAGAAGATATGGATATGCAATAATTCCAATGGATGAAGTAATGGCAATTTCAGCAATTGATCTAATCAAAAGACAAACCTATAAAATAAATTTAGGATTGACAAGAAAGGAAATTGAAGGAATTGCAAGAGAGGATTTGGAACATTTTATAGAAAGTTTATTACAAAATCTGAATGCATGTACTCATATTAATATACAATATGGCGAAAATGACCACCATAAAATAGAGGCAGCAATAAAGTCATTTGCAATAGCATTTAGAATGGCTTCATGTATAGATTATCAAAGAAACGGTATTCCAAGTACAAAAGGAGTAATGTAATATTGAATGATATTGCAATTTTTGATTATGGTGCAGGTAATATTTATAGTTTAAAATGCTCTTTGGAAAGAAATGGAGCAACAAAAGTTTCCGTAATTAAATCTTTAAAAAGCATTCATAAACATGATGGATTAATCCTTCCTGGAGTAGGGAACTTTGATCCTGCTATTCGATCAATAGAACCATATAGAGACGATTTTGATAATCTGTTTGAAAAAAATTTTCCTATACTTGGCATTTGTCTAGGAATGGAAATGTTATTTAATAATAGCGAAGAGGGAAAGTTAGAAGGTTTGAAAATTTTAAGGGGAAGAGTAATTATGCTTCCAAGAAAAAAGGTAAAAATCCCACATATGGGATGGAATAATTTAGAAATAACAGAAAAAGCATGTAAAATCCTACAAGGATTAAAAGATGGATGTTGGGTATATTTTGTTCATTCATACCGTGTTATTTCAAGAGATAAAAAAGTAATAGTTGCGAATTCTCGATACGGAGGTAATATACCAGTAGTTGTGGAGAAAAATAATCTTTTTGGAACACAATTTCATCCTGAAAAATCAGGGATAAATGGAGCTAAAATAATAAAAAATTTTTTGGCAATATGTGGTGGTAAATATTGAATATAATACCTGCAATTGATATACTAGAAGGAAAGGTAGTGAGATTAGTTAAAGGAGATCTTCGAAATAAAATTGTTTATAGTGACAATCCTATAGAAATTGCAGAAAAAATGGAAAGTCAAGGTGCAAATATAATTCATGTAGTTGATCTTGATGCTACTTTGACTACAGGATGGAATAATAATCAAAATAATACAGAAATTATTTTAAAAATAATAGATTCAATAAAAATTCCTGTGCAGGTAGCTGGAGGAATAAGATCTATTGATGCTATTAACAGGATGTTTGAAAAAAAAGCAGAAAAAATTGTTATAGGAACATTGGCATACAAACAGCCTCAAGTGTTACAACAATTAAAGGATAAAATAGAGAAAATAGTAATTTCAATAGATCAAAATAAAGGTATTGTCATGATTGATGGATGGAGGCAACCATCCGGATTTAAGGTAGTTGAAGCTATAAAATTATTTATGGCCAAGGGAATTAAAGAATTTTTACTCACATCAGTGGATAGAGATGGAACTTTGAATGGCCCAGATTTAGATACACTTTCCTATGCTTCAAACATAAATGGAGCAAAAATAATTGCCAGTGGTGGAATATCCAGTATTGAAGATATAATAAGAGTCAAAAATATTGGTTGTTCTGCAGTTATACTGGGCAAATCTCTCTATGATGGAAAGATAGACGTAAAAAAAGCACTAATAGTAGTTTAAAAATGACCTTAGCAAAAAGAATTATTCCTTGTCTTGATGTAGACAATGGTAGGGTAGTTAAAGGTATTAATTTTAAAGAAGTGAAAGATGCAGGAGACCCAGTTGAATTTGCAAAAAGATACAGTCAACAAGGAGCAGATGAACTTGTTTTTCTAGATATAACTGCCTCGGAACAGAAACGAGATATTATTAAAAATGTAGTACGAAATGTTGCTAGAGTTATTGACATACCTTTTACTGTAGGTGGAGGTATCAAAAAATTAGAAGATGCTAGAGATATTTTACTAAGTGGAGCTGATAAAGTTTCAATAAATACATCTGCTATAAAAAATCCAGAATTAATTACAGAATTAATGTCTATTTTTGGAAAACAATGTATAGTAGTAGCAATAGATGTTAAAAAAAATTATTCTAATGTTGACCCTAAGAAAACTCTAAAAGATAATTATGAGCATAAAAAGAAACAAAATAAGCACTATTGGTTTGAAGTCATGATATATGGAGGAAAAGAAAGAACAGGCATAGATGCAATAGAATGGGCTAAAAAGGTAGAAAAACTTGGTGCAGGAGAAATTCTTTTAACAAGTATTGATGCAGATGGAACTGAAGAAGGATATGATTTAGAATTGAACAGAATTATTTGCAAAGAATTAAGAATACCAGTCATAGCCTCTGGAGGATGTGGAAAACCAATTCATATGCTGGAAGTTTTCCAAAAAACAAAGGTAGATGCAGCTTTAGCAGCATCTATATTTCATTATGATAAATCAACTGTTAAAAGAGTAAAACAATTTTTAAAAAGAAATAATATTCATGTAAGAATATGATATTATTAAAATAACGTTTGTTGCATGTATCAATTATCTATTTATAATATAAAATTCTAATAGTAAAGGAATATTAATTAAAACTTAAATAAAGTCGAATGTATTATTTATTTAAACCTTTTAAATGTCCTTCTTGTTCTAACTTATCAGAATGAGCTGCAATATATCTCCAAATTATATCTGCCTTTTCAGATTGAAAATCCCAAGGTGCAAGAAGTACTAGATCATTTTCTCTTATCCACATTCGTCTTTTTATCTTTCCTCGAATACGACAGGTACGTACTTTACCATCATTACATTTGACAATAACATTATCGCCTCCTACTAGCTTTATAACTCTTCCAAACATTTCTCCTTCATGAGGCATAACAAGCTCTTTTAGTGCAGCCTCATTCAAAACTTTTCTTTTGCCTAAATCTAATCCTTCCTTGATTATATATAAAATAATGTAATTTAAAAATGTATTGTCTAATGATAAAGAGATTTTGAGAAAATCTAAAAGAAGTTAACAATCATACTGCAATTACATTAGTTTTTATACTTAGGTTAATTCTGCAATAAAAGTCACAAGTAAATTAGCAGAAGTAATGATTATTATTATCATTGATAACTGTTAAGAAGAAATTCAATTCAATTGTTTTTCTAAATATTACTATATCTACACTTACTAACTACGATAAAACTATTGTTAAAGTATCTTTATTATTTATTATAAATTTACCAATAGTTCCTACTGAAGAGCACTTATAGTACATTAATATCGATAATAATACATTTGTTATTCAGATATAAATAATTTTTCTATAGAAAATATTACTTGAAGTATATAGCTAATATTGCAATTTTTTCTATATATCGATATTAGCTTATCATGTGTTAGATATATATTAAGTAACTTAAATTATATGATGTAGATTAATAATCAATTAAAGTATTAAGTTCTGAAAAATTAGTAATATTTTTTTTGTTATAGCGATAAGGAGTTGGCATTGTACATATCTAAATTAATTAAATATTATCATAGTAAATATTTGTAGAAATGATGATAGATATAAATGTCTTAATTTTTAAAACCATTCACACAAAAGTTAATTTAGTTTTTTCTATATTTTATTAAATTAATAGCAGTGATTCACAGATGAAAGAAAAACTATTATATAACTTTCATGAATGATAAAGTGAATATTTTTATGTAAAGAAATTGATGACCCACTTCATATAATATTTATGGTGAAAAAGAAAAGAAAGAAGTTCGCTTGAACAATAACGAGATATAGAATTTGTTGGGAAAAATCTAAGAAAGAAGAATCGTCTAACTGAATGTGGACAAAATAAATTCATAGGCGTAAAAACTAATATAAAATGGTTATATTATTAAAGGATTAATTTGGTTTCGTAATAAATTTATGTATTATTTTATAATCTTATCTGTACTTATTAAACACATGGATATTACATAAATATCTAATTTTGATTTACTTGGATCAATCATTAATGCTCTGCAATTATATAATAATATTATTTATAAAATTCCTTATTCATATTCACTAAATTTTTTTATAAAACATAAAAGAGATGAATTTTAAATTTATAATTTCGAATTCATTAAATGATTCCAAATACAAAATATAATATAACCATAATTATTCCAATGACTAGAACAATCGAGCCTATAATATACAGTAGTCTTGCGGGAAGCGAGGGAATGAACCTATTCAATACTAACAAAATTATTCCAATTATAATTAATGCAATTCCTGTTTCTAACGATACCATTCTATCCTATTATAATTATCAATGTTTATATCTCTTATAGTATTGATATTTAGAAAGTAATAATACAATAATACAGCTTAAGTTATCAATAAAAATATTTATAGAATTCCTCTTAATCATAATATCTTACAAGACATTCTGAAATTGTAGCTCTAAAATATCCAAAAATGGCACATTATAGTAAAAATATACAAATAATAATTTAAGCTGTCCTTAATATCCATAATTTAGTTATATTACGTTATATTGTATTACACAGAAATATATTACATTAATCAATCGGAATCTATGGAATACATGGTAATAGAGAATTAATAGAACAAAAACTTGTATCGATAGGCTATTATTATTTAGCTAATAGTTTTAGTTTACCATCTATGAATCAATTGGAACTAAAAAAATTATTTAAGAGTTCAGTTAAAAATGGTCATATCAATAATAACCATCTTCTCCCATTTTTAAATTCTCAAACTCATGAAATTAAGATTAAAGAGGAAGGATATTTTCGTAATTTTGATTTAGTAATTGCTTTGATTAATAAAGAAAGTAAACAAAATAAAACTAATTATTCAGCTAAACAAATGAAAAACGAATATTTTGATTTAGAATATGATATTCAGCATAACATTCTTATGAGATCACAGCAATTTACAGAATTCTCTAAACAAGAGAAATGCAAAATTGAAAATATAACATTCATACCAGTCGAGATAAAATCTGATAATGACGTACTCGATGAGCGTCTTCCTAATCAAATATTAAATGCCATTCTTACATTTGGTAGATCATATTTAGTAATAGACAAAAAATATATTTTAAATAGGAATTTGCAAATATTAAAACTACTTCCAACAACAATAATAGGATATAGTGGAAAAGATGACTATTTTGAAATATTATCTATATTTAATAGATGTATAATGAATGGCATATTTAATATCCCAAAGAGAAGTTTTATGAAAATGCTAATAAATAATAATATAACTAATAAAATTTCAGACATGGTTAGAATATATCATAGCCTTATAACTTTAGAACAAATTAATCAGAAACTTGTATTTAACTATCTTTTCAGAGCAGAAGAAAATTTGGATATAGATTTTTTGTTAAATGAAGAAATAGATTTTTTGCATCAATTTTGTAATTTTTCTAGGTTACCTTCAGAAAAAACTAACACAAAACAAATTAAAAGATTAATTAAAAATAGTAGAAATTATCTAATTACTGATTTTTTGTAATCATTTAGTATAGTTAGTTGGTTGCACAATAAACTACTATTTATTATACAGATTATATGGAGGAATTATTTCTCTTAGTTTTAAATCATAAATATCAAATTTAAAATCATTTGCTTTGAGTACTAAAATTTATTAAATCGCATAGGTTAGAGAATCATGATCATATGATAAAAATATGATTATGAAGAATTAAAATCTCATTAATCATTCTAAATTTTTAATTGTTAATACTTGCAGTATATTATCAACAATGATTTTGTTTTGCACATATAGCAAAACCTGCATGTACACAATCATCAGTACGGCATAAATTACAGAATGGGACGCCATCAGTGAAAACAACTTCAATATCCGAATTGTGAAGATTATCATGAAGTAACAATTTGTTATTCTTCTTTTCAAATACTATAAGGGTTAATTGAACATTCTTGTTACTATCTTCACTATTTCCTTCTTCAATTGAAAGCCAATGACTAAAACATTCTATACCTTCTTCTAAGTTGTTGTTTTTAATTTCAAATATACTAGAGTCGTAGACGCTTTTGGTTTTGGGTAATATAGGCATTAATTTATTGTTCCTCTCTCTTTCTTTCAGTTAGAAAGAATTGAAATTTATACAATTTTTTATAATTGTATATTAATAGACCTACTATTTCAAAGTATCCTTTGATATATTAATAACTGTTAAATAGTAGGTTGTAGAAAAGTTTTAGCCTTCTCAGGGTAAAAAATAGTATTGGAATAGGATGTTCTGGATAGAGTTATGGTAAATGGAAAAGACTCATTCTATCTATTCAGGAGAATGATAATAGATATTAGTTTTCATACTAATTCAAATTTTTGATTTGTTGAAATAGGTTTCACTTTTTATAGAATTCCTTCTAAGTTTATGGTTAACAACTGAAATAAAAGAACACCCAGAAAATTTTAGATTTGCTGTGAAGTTTTCGAAAGTTAAAAATCATGATAAATGTCTAAAATAATGATTATTATACTCATCAATTCTTATAAACTTAATAGGTCATGCGGAAGAAGAAGAATAAGAAATGACAAAAGGAGAAAAGTTACGACAATATATTAATAAAGAATACACAGATAAACAGATCAAACATATGATTTTTGAAGTGTATTTGTCTTGGAGATTAAATGCGCTGACTGACGAAGAATTGATAAAATAGTAAATGATAGTGAGATAAAGAATAAGAAATGAGATGTCAAAATTCCACCGACAATAATATAAGATGCAAAAGAACAGCAAGTAAAATAGCCATAGTAAAAAACATAATTGAAAAACAGTCAAAATTCTGGATATGTGACGATTGTTTTAACGAAAAAATGTATAATAATCCATTGTTTAAAGACCATCTAATTCAAGTAATGGAAGTGACTAGATAAGAAATGAGTTCAACTATTAACTCAAACTATATAGGTATCATTGTAATTTTCAATTATACTGGAATATAGTAATAATGCATAAGGGGAAGTATTCAAAAAAAGAATACTACTTTTCCTACCTACAAAGTAGTAAGAATACAACAACAGTAATAACACCCTCCCCCAATACAGAAACGACAAAGCCAACTTTTTATAAAAATCCTATTCAAATTATTCAAAACCAAAGATGGATAACTCATTGGTGATGTTACAAGTTCCATAGAAGGTATACAAAAACAGTACGAGTTTCTATCTGATCTTATCGGAGGACACCATATAATGAAAAGGCTTATGCTTCTCAAAGGAATAAGGACATTAATGGAAATTTAAACATTGTTCCTTAAGGCAATAGTGAAGAAGTAAAGCGAAAATTTGACCACTATGTCAGAAACAAGTAAGACTTTATCAAAGAAGTTGATATTTGAATTAGTCAAACTATATTAGTAGCAAATGTGTTATTATATTATGTCATCAAATTCTATAATACAATGCCCTGTATGCCGACTCAACTTTATTACAAGAGAAGAAAGAAAAGAACATTTCGAATTTCAGCATGTAGTAGGTTAATCTATCTAGACATATCACTAAATTGTTCTTTAAAAGAATTGTTTATTGAGATTAGAATATTATTCGGTTGTTTGATATTGTTTTAATACTAGAAAAATGGAGATATGCCATTTTCTTCTTTTCTTGTTCTTCTTAGCAAATCCACATTTATTATGACTTTGCAACATTCCAACATTTCTAGTTGATAGACAATTTTACTACTATACTCTATCTCCATTGCTATTTTCAGTTCATATTCTAATCTATTTATTCTTGAATTTACGATATGTTTCATCGATTCTAGACCCTTCATTTACTTCTGATTACCCATTTCAAAAGTTTCAATTTATAATTGGAACATCTCGTTTACTATTGGATAATTTTGAGGCCTAATGTGATATTCTAAAGTTTTAATACCTTCATCGATGTTTTCTTCTAAACTTCTTTCAAGAGATATAATCATCTGGTCAAATGAATCATGTATTAAAAAAGAGAAATCGCTTTAGAGGAAAAACTGAAAATGAAAAACTATATAATGATAATATGGTATTAGCCAGTGAACTTAAAGAAGATATTCAAATTATCATAAACAGTCATGAAAAACAATTTGTAAATAAGAAAGCCGATAAAGATGAATCGGACTAAGTGTAAAAATTGTGGTTATTCATTGATTGATTGATGAAGAAATAGATAGGCATATTTGTAAAAAAAAGTTATAGATTATGAAATTGAAAATAACATCCTTTGGCTTCATGATGGTGAAAGATGGTATCCCCGTAAATTATCAACACCCAAAAATCAATAGCCAACTGGAACATCCAGAGATTCAACAGAACCAAAATTTATAACTAAATTACTTTTACTTGAGCAAATAAAAATGCGAATCTTTTTTACTTTTTCCAGACTTGACAGTGTAGTCTAAATAAAACCTACAAAATTCTTTATTTTTATTGATGATGATAAAATTTGCATTTTTAAGATGCAAAATCTGCTTGTTTGTTAACATTAGAATTAAAATTACTATGAAAGTAACTTTAATCAAATTATATTAATAATATCATTAGACCAGTAAACTTCTGGTATTAATAGATGCAAATAAGAACCAGAAAAAATGCAGAGGACTGACGGAGGACTCGTGCTACAACGAATTTTAATTAATTGGGTAATTTTTTATAATTGATAAAATGATAAGCAAAGTCGATTATATCTAAACGGTATTGAATTTTTTTTAAAAATCTTAGATATAAACAAAAAAACAACGGCTCAAATCATTGGTTATATAAATCTTTACAATATTTTGTAATTTTATTAAGAATATAGTCTATCCAGGAGTTCATTATTTATCTAATATTTAGAATTCTTTTCTTTGTATGTCTCATAATATGCAATCTAAAAAAAGCTATTGCTAAGTATAAACAACAAATTCTAGTCATGTCGCGATACCCTGCTCTAATCCTATTTTGATTTTAGAAAGTTTAAAAATTTTTAAAATGATTGCACAAATTACAAAAGATAACCTTCAATGGTTAAAGTTATGTTACGGGCATAAAGAATACTTTATCTAGGTAATTTATAATAGATTGGATACTCAATTGAAAGTTTCAGCGAGGGCAGCCAGTGTTGAATATGCTATTAGAGATATCATTACGCAGGCAAGAGCATATGAAAAAGAAGAATGGCAAAAATGTAATATATCTAAATATCGGTGATCCAGTACAGTATGACTTTCCTACTCCCGATCACATTAAAAATGCCTTAATTAAAGCAGTTCAAAGTGATGAAAACTTTTATACTGCATCCGAAGGCTTACCAGAGCTTCGACAAGCCATTGTAGAAAAAGAGAAAGGAAAAGGCTTTGGATGTAACTGAAAATGACGTTCTAGTTACAAATGGAGTTTCAGAAGCACTAGATATGACTCTTGCATCCGTTGTCAGTCCTGGTGATGAAATACTAATGCCTGGACCACATTACCCACCTTATGCTTCCTATGCAAAGTTTTATGGAGGAAAACCTGTAGAATTTAAAATCCATCCTGATGGAAAACCCGACATCGATGATTTAAAATCCAAGATTAATTCTAAAACCAGTGCAATCTGTCTTGCTCATCAATGCTGAAACATTTTAGAAACAAAAGGAGTTTTTTTCAATATTCTTTTAATTTGATTATACTATCCTGTCATCTCTTCTTTTGATAAAACATGAATAGCCTCTATCAAATATATCAAAAATAATTATCTTTGAAATGAGAGTCAGGAATAGTATCTTCTATTATTTTGGAACTATTGCAAATAGAATGAAAAAATTATTAGTTAGTTCTTAACGTTCTACACCAAATGCTATTTTTATTGTAGTTTTATATTTAGTAATACTTCCTGTATTTGGGTCTACCGTAGCAGTCTTGTCTACCACTTCAAGACCTGTAATTTCACGTATTGTTTTTTTTGCCTCATCTAGAGCAACTTGGGCTGCCTCTTGCCAACCTTTTTCTGAACTACCAACTATCTCAGTTATTTTTGCGATATGATGAGTCATACTACTTATTAGAGTATTCATAGTAGTTAACTGTTATTATAAATAAAATCTGCTTGTTCCTATAAAGATATTTGAATCTAGATTATAATCAAAGAATATTTTTAGTATTTTAGGATAATGTCTTATTGTTTCTTTTTGCTCTAAGCAAAAAAATTCGAGCGCTTAATTTGAATTAATGTTAGTTTCTAAATCTTCATTGAACAAATCAGCATGATATAGTAATAGCAAATATAGATCATATTGTTCGTGAAGTGGACCAAAAAGTATTCTATATTGGTCCATAATTTAACCTACAAATCTACTGTGACTTAATCTTTATAATCATATAAAAAATCGCATATTAAGTATTCTGAAGAATTGATTCATAAACATTTGCTGTTAGCCTATGACTCATTGCTTGTAATGTACTACCCGATTTTATAGCGTTTTCCATTGAATCTAATTCTTTAGAAAGTAAATCTTGATAATATTTTTTAGTATTTTCTCTTGATTGTTGCAAAAAATTATTTGATTTGTTTATGAATTCTCGATAATCATTAGATACTTTACTATCTAATTCTTTCTCTAATCTTTTTTTTCTTTCGATTAAATTTTCATCCATATCTTTTTGATTGTTTTTTAACTTATTATCTTTATCTTTACTAACCCAAAGATATTTGTATTAATTACCTCTCTGAGTTCTAACAAATCTTTAACTTAATAGTACAAACCTAGTCTGTAAACAAAGGAAAAATTATCTTAATATATTTGGTTATAATCCGAGTAATGAGTAAATTGATACGATAATATTCTATATTAATTTGTGACTATAGAAATAAAGACATTTATATTGAAATAATCAGTACGTTAACTTTAAATCAATTATTCAGACGATAGTATTAAAATCTAAATTTTATCTGTTAGTATTTTTTTTAACGTATTTATTAGTAATTTCAGTAGGTACATTATCAAATGATTTTTTTTACATAGATAATTTATACATCCAAAATCATCTGTGAAGGAATTCTTAAACTACGAGTAGTATTATGTATTCCATTGATTACTCATTAATTTCATTAATAGTATTCCCCGATAACAAAAACATCTATTTCCATATTGAACATTACTACTTTTTAATAATGATTATATCTAAAATCTTCTTCCAAATTTGAAAGATTCAAAAAATGATTTCCCGCTACTTATATGTCATTTATTATATAATATACTTATGAATAAATCCCAAAATAAACACATGACAAAATACAAAACGGTAAAATTAAATGGTCTCGATATTTTTTATAGAGAAGCAGGTCCAAAGAATGCCCCAACAATTTTGTTGTTGCATGGCTTTCCAACATCATCACACATGTTTCGCAACTTAATACAAAAACTGTCTGATGAATTCCATCTTGTAGCACCAGATTACCCAGGATATGGTAACAGCTCAATGCCACCGGTTGATGAGTTTGATTATACTTTTGAAAATATGGCCAAAATTATTTCTAAGTTTATAGATACAATTGGATTGGAAAAATACAGTCTTTACATGCAGGACTATGGTGCACCAATTGGATTTAGGCTATTTTCAATGCATCCAGAAAAAGTACAGGCCTTTATTATACAAAATGGAAATGCATATGATGAAGGTCTAGAAGAATTTTGGAATCCAATTAAAGATTGGTGGAATAATAATACTCCAGAAAATGAAAAGAAACTTCACTATCTGGTGACAGCAGAGACGACAAAGTGGCAATATATTAACGGAACAAGAAATCCTGAATCAATCAGTCCTGACAATTGGATAATCGATCAGGCGGGATTGGATAGACCTGGAAATGCTGCAATTCAACTAGCAATGCTTTATGATTATAAAACAAATCCACCATTATATTCACAATGGCAAGAAAATTTTAGAAAATATCAACCTCCTACCTTAATTGCATGGGGTAAAAACGACTACATCTTCCCAGAATCGGGAGCACATCCATATAAAAGAGACCTAAAAGATGTTGAGACATACATTCTAGATACCGGTCACTTTGCTCTAGAAGAAGATTATGACGTAATTGCTGAGAAGATTTCTGGATTCTTTTCTGCCAGACCTCAAATAAAAGCAGTAAATAAGGATATTAAAGCATAATATACAATTCGATGTCAAAGATGCATCCAACTGAAGTAATCGAAAATCCATAAGCAAGTAGTATGTTATAATATCAATTTTTCATTTGTGTTTCAGTTGCTCAATTTTTTGTTGGAATTCATATCTCCATCCTTCTGGTAGATCTCTTATTTTTGTTGCTCTTTTCATGGTTTCAATATTGTCTATATCATTCCTAGCAATATAAAGACTAACAATATCTTTCACTGTGACATTATTTTTATCTCTTCTGATAATCTTTATTTTGTCACCTGTTTGGACTTCTCCTTCTGTTGATACCTTAAAGTAAATACCAGGACGGCCACTTGCCATAAATCTTCTAATTACATCCATACGTCCAAATCTAACACCCAGTTTATAGCATGGCATTCTAGGTTGTGTTGCTACAAGCTTAGCAGATCCTATGTGAAACTGATCACCTACATTAACAGCATCCTCCAATAATCCTTCAGTGGTAAAATTCTCTCCAAACATTCCCCATACAAGATCCGTGTTAGGAAATTGTTTACGCCAGTAGTCATAATGTTCTGCTGGATAGGAATATACTGCCTTATCAAGTCCACCATGTACTGTCAAATCGGCTTGTTTGTCACCATCAAGGTTAAGCTTCCGCAACATGATAGGACCTTTGACAGGATCCTTGAAAATTGCAGTAGTTATAATTTGTCCATTGAAGAGTACCTTCCTTGGGAATCCGACATTTACAGAAAGTACTTTCATTGTTATTAAATAGAGAAATTACTTATTATTTATAATACATACTTACTAGATCAGATATTTTTACTAAGTGGATTATTATCTTTTATACATAGAAGTAGTCTAATTTTGCTGATTGTGGTTTGATGTCATTTTACCTATTGCGTGGCATAAAAAAGCGACAGGTAC
The DNA here is from genome assembly GCA_036380415.1 of Nitrososphaeraceae archaeon. Taxonomy (GTDB): domain Archaea; phylum Thermoproteota; class Nitrososphaeria; order Nitrososphaerales; family Nitrososphaeraceae; genus TH1177. The sequence goes on along the minus strand of DASVEV010000198.1, from coordinate 2,824 downwards.
ATGTTCTTCGTATATGTCTTCTTCTCTCATGTGATGAATATTGATAGCATGTTCAGAAATACGCTCCAAGACTTCATCTTCTGTTTTGCCCTCTACAATGTAATCGCAATCTAATCCTGACTCTTTACAAGATAATTTTATCATAATATGTTTTCTATAAGATGTTAGGAAATTAAATATTAAAGCATTTCAATGGGATCTCAGGTGCTGTTAATTTAAGGATAATTCACCTCATATTTTGAATGGAATTTTGTTTGTAATAGTAATATTATATGCATAGATGAACAACATTATCCAATTGTATACATGTCCTAGATCACAATACTTCTTTTTGGTACAAGGATAATAATCATCAAAACATTCTGTTCTGTCCATAAAATACTGTATTTCTCTTTCAATTAGATTCTTTTCCAGTGGTGAATGTAATTATGTTTTAGATGCAGAAAGTTGCATGGTTGTAGGAATAATATGTTTTTATTTCAAATAATCCACACTCCTAATCTTATTCCAGATTTACGATGAATTATCTGGTCAAGTGAAAAATGTAGGAAAGGGGTCGTCGATTCTATACCTAATTCAGATTTAAATTATTGGGAACAATTAAAAGGTATTGTCAAAAATCAAACTAATTCATCCTAGACACCATAATAAGATTTTCAATTGATTACAGTATCGCTATAAACGACCACTCTGTTTTTAATCCTACTTTTGGATAGTGAAATATTCATAGGAAATATACAATTAAAATTGTAGTAAAAAAATAATGTATCTGATTTGCTCATAATTACTTTGAAAGCAATTTATTGTTTGCTGTTCAGCAAAACTTTAGGAAGTTAATGGCGATCCATTTTAATCATTTTACAATTTTTGCAATATAGGTTACCTTCTTTATCAATTACTTCTAACGTTCCATGACATTTATTACATAAAAGACGTTGTTGATCACTTAGTTTCTTTTTTATAATATTAAGGATAAATGGAATGACAAATGTGATTATGGCATAAGCTAATAATTTCATTAGGAGAATGACAAATGGAATAATAAATGTAGTTAGAGCATAATCTAATAATCGCATTAGCTTACCATTATTACCAGATTTAGGATTATTCTTATATCCTTTCATAATTTTTAGTATTACTTATATTAGAAATAGGTTATATTAACGAATTTTTCATGAGTTAAGAAGTTAACTCCCATGTTAAGTTAAAATAGATTATCGATAGTAGAGTTTCTAAAAAGAATTAGTTTGGATTAAATTTGTGTTCTTCATAATTTACCATGTATAATGCAGAATGAATTACTTTGTTTACTTTATTTTACTATGAATAATACTTATTATGAATCCTTGTGTAGGAGAAGGTCGTGATTGCTCAAATTGTCATTTGAAAATTTTGGCAGTGATTTTACAATAAAATGATTCAGCATAAATTTGGTTGGACTGGTGTTGATGTTCCAGTAATAGGGCAAGGAACATGGATGATTGACGGTGATTCTGAAACTGAGGCAAGAGCCATACGGACTCTTAGGTTGGGCTTAGATCTAGGAATGAGTCATATTGATACTGCAGAGATGTATGGAGATGGACATGTAGAGGAATTAGTAGGACAAGCCATAGCAGGAAGACGCGATGAAATATTTCTAGTTAGTAAGGTATTACCATCTAACGCTTCCTATGAAGGAACCTTAAAGGCTTGTAAACGGAGTTTGAAACGATTAAAGACAGACTGGCTTGATTTATATTTGCTTCATTGGCGTGGCAGTTATCCACTTAGTGAGACAATGCGTGCTATGGAAAAACTTGTAACCGAAGGCCTAGTGAAATACATTGGTGTTAGCAATTTTGATGTTGAAGATTTAATGGAGGCAGAACAAGCACTACAAACTGAACGGGTCGCATGTAATCAGGTACTTTACAATTTAAGAGATCGTGGAATTGAACGACGTTTGCTTCCATATTGTAGTAAAAAGAAAATAGCTGTAGTGGGATACGCTCCGTTTGGACATGGCAACTTTCCATCTCCTCCTAGTAGAGAAGGGAAGTTACTGGTAGAAATTGGCAGAAGACACAATCGAACTCCTAAACAGGTAGCACTGAATTTTCTGACACGTCATCCATCTATTTTCACTATTCCAAAGACCACAAGACCTGAAAGAGTAAAAGAGAATAGTGGAGGAGTGGGATGGCAACTGATAGAGGATGAAGTTAACGTTATTGATCGTGAATTTCCAGTACCATCTCCTGGTACTCCACTCGGAGTAATTTAAATTAGATTAGTGAATTATATTAGTTAATGTTTATTGTGATTTCCAGTTGCTAATTTTTATTAAGTATTATATTATTAAAATGATACGTACTCAATTTATATAATTGTGATAATATTTTGTGTCCTTAACTTATCATTATAAAGTTTTCAATTAATCAAATAATCAATCACTATATATAATATATTTAATTATTTTATAAAACTATCAATCAATTAGTATGGAGGGGATGGGATGTGAATCCATTACTTGTATTCACATGTTTATACTAAAAGATGTATTATGGTATCTGAACGATTAGATGCTGTAGAAGGAAAAAAATCAAATAATAATAAAATTATTGATTAATAAACAATATTATATCAAATGTGTCTTATGTTCTTTATATTGATGTGATTCTTCTTCTGTCAACTTAAACCAGACCGTCCGACCATCAAAGCGTTCCACTAGATTTTTAGGAATATAGAATTTATCACTGTCTATAGTTCCTTTTTTAGTTAGGACGTATTCTGTTCCAACTTCTTGAACTTCCCCCAGATCAACTTCATCTCTTAATCCTCT
>DASVEV010000197.1:0-7873 GCA_036380415.1 Nitrososphaeraceae archaeon | reverse complement strand
TATATTTTATTCTTTTTGTTTCTAATTCTTGGTTATTAGTCATAATATTTCTTCTAATACTTCTACTTTCATTTGAAATTTTTATGGCCTTGTATTTTTTGATATCCTTCTCTATATGCTGAAATCTTAATTGTTCATTTCTTTCAACTTCTAATTCATCAATCCTTTTTCTTATTTCATTCATTCGTGCAAGTGCTATATCGAGTCTTCTATCTGATTCGTCTAATTGTTTTAATGATTCCTCTTTTTTTTCATCAAAATAGGATAATCCAACAATATCTTCTATAATTTTTCGCCTTTCTTCGGAATTTAACTCCGATATCCTTGTTATCATTCCTTGTTGTACAATGTTTAATTTATTAGGAACTGCAACTACAATTTCTAATAACTCAATAATTGTAGATTTTGTTACTTTTTTTCCATTTAAATGATACTGACTTTCTCCAACTGAACCTTCCATTTCTCTAGTTAGTGTTACATTATCAGAATCGATTGGAACTCCCCTATTTTGATTGTCAAAAGTGATACTTACACGCACTAATTTGTGTGATTTATTTTGGGTATCATGAAAAAGAGATTGAAACTTGTCGACCCGTAAAGCTTTTGGACTATTTTCACCTAGTGCAAACATGATTGCGTCTAACACATTACTTTTGCCTGAACCATTAGGCCCAGTAATAGCTACCAGTCCATTGTTAAAGTTAATAATAGTATTTTTAAAGCCGAATGATTTAAAACCATAAATTTCCACTTTTTTAATAAAAACCATCCTGATTAGACTAACAAGCTGATTCTATATTATATTGTTTATTAAATTTTAGGTTAAGCCTTTAGGTGGTTAACTTTAACTCATCCTTTTACAGTATGTAAGATTAAAATTTGAATCATTTTATAATTTAATGAATTTTTCTAAAGAATTCTAAATCCTGATAAGATCCTTTTGTGTGATTAATAAGAAGATTTTAGCTTTATTGAGTTATTTTACTAATTCCTAAGGGTTAATATAATAGTGATAGGTAAGTAAAAAAATAAAATCGCAGAAACCAATATATCAAGTATGTCATTTTCTTTGCTATAAAGTTTCTTATATAATCTCGAACTATCTTTAATAATTAGTCTGGTGTTATGTTCCACAATATCTTGATTCAGAAACATTTATGAATGTTAAAAATAATATGATCTTTATTTTACATCAAATTCAATATGAGGCACTCCCTCAGCAAAATCGATATTTATTTTTTTTATTTTTTAAATAATTTTTTTTTCTTTTGTTAATTAAATATCTAAAGTAAAAATGTATTCTCTTATTGATTGACTTCATTCTACACGTATAATTTTCCTAATAAAAATTTCATCACTAATTAATATCTTGAAAATCTGAATGCTTTATGTATAAAATATTTCCGTTATTTAATTTATTATTTTTTATACTTTTTATAGGGGACGAAATTGGTAAAAATGTATTAGTTTCTGGCGAAATTTTTAATGGTTATACATCGAAACTAGTAGAAAAATCTATTATTAAAAGTCCTGTTACTAATACATCATTTAATAAAGAATTAAGTGGCTTGTATAATGAAGAAAGAATCGATAATAACAAAACTCAATTACAACAACCAGTTGTAATGGTTACTACTAATATATTTAGCTGTATAATAGAAAATATAAATTCTGAAAAACTCTGCCGCACTTTATATGACTGTAATGAAGAACCCTGTAAAAAAATCGATCTCAGGTCAAATCTCGTTGTATATGGTAAAGAACCAATATATTCCATTATTACTTCCAATAGTGGTATAAACTCTAAAGAAATCAAGTTCCAACCTGGTGAGTATGAAATTTTGTTAAAAAATAATGATTTCATTTCCTCAAGTTTTTGTCATGAAATTGTAATCGATGGTCTTTCATTTCACGAGTTCACAGTAGGAATCCATCTTTCTCCGGATAACCGATCAATCCTTTGTATGAACATCAGTGATGGTTGTTACGGTATCATAAAATCAGGAGAAACTAGAATATGTGAAATCAATAAAGTTTTGATAAAAAATATATTTTAGCTTGGAACTATTCCTGATAGGTTAAAAATAGAACAATTTAAGAGCTATTTCTGGAAACAGCTACTTCAATTGTTGAGACATTACGCGTATTTCCATCTTGAGATTTAACTGCTTCGGAACCAATTTTTACAGATGCTACCTTATAACCCAATGTATTCATTCTCTTTACAATAATCTGTGCAACATCTACGGCCATGGGTATGCTTCTTCCTCTTGCTTTTATAACAACCGTTGGTTCGTTAGCCAGTTGAACCAATGTTGCTGTGACATAAGTCATAAGTGGTTTTTTTCCGATAAATATCTCATTGCTAGATTTTGGTTTACGCTCCGTATTTTCATTAAATGTAGACATTAATTTTAATATTCATGGAAAGTAGCATATAATGTTTTTTTAATCCTGAATATTAGCAGAGGAATCTTTTGCTAAATTATTTAATATATCATCAATATTTTCGGGAGTTTGTTTTATTTTATTAATTGTATCAATATCACTAACCTCATAGCAATGAAGAACGTCGTCATTATCTTTAAAAAAAAGAAATATACGATTCTCATAAATACAATGATATAATTCCTCCTTTATCATTTTGTCGGGGTTTAACTTTATTCCACTATCTGTCATAATTACAGGATTTTCCAATGAGCTTAATAATAATAATTTGGAATAAAAAAATCTATCTAGATAAAGTTTATCGAATTTGTAAAGATTTTGTATAAAATATAATGTATCTTAACTTTAGATGAAGATATATTATCTCAAAAATCACCATATCAATTGATAATGAATATTATATGATCTTATTATTTCATTAATAATAAATAATAAAATCTGTAACCGAAAATATGAACAAAGTAGTTTAGTGAGAATTATTTACATTTGACAGATATTTTTATGAGTATTAAAAAAAAAATTTTTGCTCGAATGTTAAAGATTCACTTCGGTATGAAGTAAAGGGGCATTGTCCAATTGAAATTGTTTATAGTAATCTTTTACGAAAGATCGCATGAGAAGATTAACTTAATGGACTATTTTTTACTAAACATCGATTAATGCTAAAATTATTTCCGGTTTAAGATATACGTTTCATATCTGGTTAAACAAAAAAACTCAACTAGTTTGGAATAACTACCTTTAAACAATTAACTAAACAAATATAGATTTGTTTGACAATATATGGAAATTCCTATGGACAATAGTTATACAAACCATTTTTAGGAATAAATAGTAGTTCTGTAAATACACAACGAAATATTAACAAATAACTAAGATCACATTATTAAAAGAGAATACAACAGATATTAATTATATGTAAACCCCAATGTATGGACTTTAAATTGATTAATAAAATTTCATTCGAAAAACTTGTTATTTAGTACTGTTTATTTTATTTTTTATAGATACTAAATAACTCATAAAGAATAGGACAAGAAGTGTGAAGCATTATTGTCCTCAATTTAGCGTCTAATTAAAATTAAAATTTAATTTATCCAAATTAAGTTTTATTTTATGGTATTTTGAATATTGAACATATTGATTTGTTAGTATCAAAAAGTAAAAAAAACGAGGATAAATACACAGTATTGCATTATATCTGAAATCTAATTAAATTGCAATTGTTAAGGTACTCTAATGATAGTATAATTATACTATCTGTTAATTATTGCTTCGGTAAACCAGGATGGAAACATATCATTTACATTTCTTAATAAATAATTTATATTACTATCCAAAATGTATGTAGATGCATGATCTTCTTTACTTCTTATACTACGTCCATAAGTCTGAGTTAGTCTAACAATTGTATTCCACAAATACCAATTCATATCTTTTTTTCTTAATGCAGCAACCTTTTTGTCACTTAAATCAGGGTAAGGAATTTTAATTATAATCTGAAACCTTGACAAATCATCTTTTAAATCTAACCCTTGATAAAATGAAGGAGAGATGAGAACTGTTGGCTTTGGGTTTTGTGAATGTCTCTGTAATGTTTCTATTCTATCGGTGTTAGGTCCACTTTCTATAAGACGTTGTAAATTTTCCTTATTTAAATTATTTTTAATAAATTCTAATTGAAAATAGGATGTGGTGTGAATAATCCCTTTTTCATTTTTGTGTATACTCATTATATTATTGACAGTCTTAGCAATAACTGGGAGATTATCTAATATGTTATTACTATTTAACCATGCGATATTCATTAAATGAATAGGTCTATTCTCTTTTGGGAAATCTGAGTGTTTTATTCGAATAAACTTAATATCATCTTTTGATAATCCTGATATTTTACATAAATAGTCTTTATTTAAAATAGTAGCACTCATAAATAATCCATAATTACTTAAATCGAGAATTTCTTTGAAGTAATTTGAAATATCCAAAGGAGTAAGAGTTATCTTTCTAATCAAATCTCTTGATGTACGGTCTATATTTGTGACCAGCCAATTATTCTTATTAGTTTTCATATCATTAAGGACAAAGTTAAGGTTTTTTTCCCTATTAATACAATCAATTAAATTTTTTTCCGTAAATGGTTCTTTGGGAGTACTATTTTCCATAGCCAGTTCAAAGTCTTCCATAAAATCTAGTAACGTGTTTCTATAAACTTCACAAAATTCAATCCATGTTTCTATTTCCTCTTCCTTTCTATTTGGTAATTGAAGTTTCGGAAATAGTCGTGTAATATTATCACTATTAATTATAAAACTCTTAAAATCAGAAATTTCTGATTCAATATTATGTACTTCATCAAATACTAATAATTCTCTTTTTGAAATTATATTAGAAAAATAAAGATCTGAAAGAAAGTACTTATAATTATAAATGGCATGAGAAGATTTAGTAGATATCCATTTTTGATGGAAATATCTACACGGTTCCCATTCCAAATTTTCAAATCGTATTTGTTGATCATATTTTTCAAGGTATTTCTTTTTTTCAAATTGTCCAATGTCTACATGCTCAAATTTTGTTCCTAAGCCATTTATCTTATAATCAGAGAATCTTGTTTTATACATGCAATCGAAATCCTCATCTTTCTGGCAGGGGCCATATTCACATGTTTCCTGGACTCCTTCATTTTCTTTTAATATACAACGGAAATTTCTTTTACCTTTTGCTTCTTTAATGAAATGAAAATCTTTGGAATACTGATTTTGAAGATCTTTAGTTGATGTGCATATATGAGAGCTTCCTAAATAGCTGGCCAAAGTTATCGCAATAGGACTTTTACCAAAGCCAGTCGGAGCCTCAAGAAAAAAATATTTTATATTACTTTTTATAGCTTCTTCAATCTCATCCAATACTTTTTCTTGATTATTTCTTATTTTTTTTAAAGGGAAATAGCTTATTAATTTCATAATGTCATCCAAAAATCCATATTGATTTTTTTTCGTTGTATTTTATTTTGGTCTTTCGAGTGAACATACATCCTAATTTATCTAAATGCATTAACTGAGATTATTTTTTCGACTAATGATTTTTCTATTTCTTCTCTTGTTTACGTAGTGCCTATTAGGAATATTTCCAGTAATCCAATCTATACTTAACGGTTTTCGTGCTCTCCGTGCTGACTTCGGACCAATTCTTTTTCCTAAAAAAAGTCGACCCTTTTTTGCTATTTTTCCCATTGTCTAACTAACATTGTTCAAGAAGACTAATTAGTTTATTGTTTGATAACTTCACAATTAAATTAACAATTATTCTATGAAAATTTCTCCATTATTTTTTACTAATTCCACAGTATTGTTAAATTTATCATGTATAATTATCAAGCTTTCATGAAAATTTAATTTTTTTTGCATGCTTTGTAAATAAAAATTCACAGTATACAAATCCTCAAAAGTCTCTTTGGCAGATAATTCAGTTAGATCTATGTTAAAGAGTATAACTTCATATGTATTTTCTTGATTTTTTAGTAATTTTATTATTTTCATATCTACTTATTTTTTTCTTTTTGTTAAAAGTCTTCTCAATTTAAAATAAATGCAAAACAAACATATTTTAAAAAAAAAAAGAATATTTGTGGCAAATCTAGCAATCAATGAATTCACTTTTAGGAGATTCAATTCATTGTTAAGTGATTTAATGAATAAAAGAAAAAGAAATATGGATTATGATGATTTACTAAATGAACTGATTGATAATTATCAACAAAATAATTGGGACCATGATGTGTTGTCAGGAGGATAAATAGCATTTACAATCAAATTTGAATAACCTTTAAATATCCTAACTTTATGTATTATGTGACGATTTAACAATTTATTTACAATGAACTCAGATATTTTTTAATAATATAAACAGTTACATATAAACCTCTAATCAATTAGCCTTGTATCTATATAGCTAATATATTTTGAAAACTTCATTTTAGGAGTTAATTTCATTGTTGTATTTTCTTTTATTGACGTTACAATAGATTAAATTATTTTTATTTATTTAACAGCATTAGAATAAAAAGTAGCATTCACAATTGTAATAAAGTAAAGGCAATATTATTATTATATCTAACCATCATTTATAGTTTTAATAGAATCTAATTTCTCAAATTACCTCAAACACATTTATTTTAAAGATTACAAACTAGGATTTTGCTACAGAGACTTTGGAATGTGTTATGAGGGGAATGTTTGTATATCGCACAGTACTTAGATGGAGGTCATTTTAATGATAATAAGTTATCAACTTTAATTTTGCAATATATCATATTTAAAAGACTATAAAGATTTAGTCTCCTATAAAAGATTTTAAGATACATAATAAACCAATATTTGAAAATTATCCGGTTCAAATAACTATAGATGCAATTATCTTTGATTAGGAAATCGGTACACTTATTCTGAACACTATTAAAATTATAATTTTTTTTGATTAAATTATAAATATTTATATAAAAATCCTTTTATTATTATTTCTTTAAATAATTCCATCAAATTCCAAATCATAGAACTTATTGAATTCACTAGCATAACATCATAGGATAATTTTAGACAGTATTTTAAAATGACACTGTAAGACAAAAGTCTAACTATAATATTTTTCTTGTTTAATTTTTAATAGAAGAAAGGTTGAATCAAAATTTATCCTATGTAAACTAAAAGAGTTAACAATCAATGGGGTCGGCCGGATTTGAACCGGCGAACTCCAGCGCCCAAGGCTGGCATCATACCAAGCTAGACAACGACCCCCTAACGTCTTACTATACATTTTTAAAGGTTTAATTTTAAGCTTAGGAAGATTCCGCCATAAATAGGATTCTTTTCTAACTATTGTTACAACTCGTTATAACTTCTGTAAAGGTTTCATGAGGTATAATAGTATGTTCAGATTGCGCAACCATTTTTTTGTTTCCCTCAACAAGCGTGGGATAAGCATGAATGTTCTTTTTCTTTTTAAGATTATCTAACAAATATCTTGCATGTTTTTCATCATAAATATCAATTAACCATCTTAAAGCAAATGGTAGAGATCTGTATCTCTCCCAAATATCGTTTAAAAAATTATCGACTTCCTTATTCTTAGTGGGCTTTCTTGATATTATTGCGAAAATATTGGCAACCTTACCTTCGTATACTATGCCTATACCATTTTTCAAAGTTACAAATGGTTCAATAGCATAAGCTTGACCAGATTCTAAAAGAAATGATCCATAGGAATTGATATTTGGGATAGATTTTCCAGCATGAATCGTATAGCGTTCTAGAGAATGACCACTTAGATTTTTAATGGGAATATAACCACTTTTAATTATTGAGTTTTCTATTGCTTTACCAATCTCGCTTGATTTTGCTTTGTTTCTTGCAATTTTTAAAGCTTC
>DASVEV010000196.1:0-10925 GCA_036380415.1 Nitrososphaeraceae archaeon | reverse complement strand
TTGAAATTAAAATACTTAAAAGCAGTAAAAGTTACATCTATAGATTTCCATAATTCTAATATACAGATATGATTTAAAGGAAATAGTTTAGTATATCTGACTGATTTAACGAACAAACAATATTATATTTAAATAGTATCGTAAGCATCATTAGAGAATTTATGCACCTGTGATTGTTATTTTTCCGTGAATCCATGCATTTTTAATTTCATTTAGTTCATATGTTTTATGTTTTCTTCTTTCAATAACATATCCAGTTTTAGAATGATAAAAAATAACCATATCGTCAGGATAAAAAGATATCATTGCATGATTATCATAATCTGATGCCATATGTCTTAAATGTATATTTTCCCAATTAAATAATTCTTCAAGACTTCCATTAAAATGATAACAACTTCCACAAGGACATTCTATATCGCGCCAGTTTCCAGAAATATTTTGTAACCAGGTATTATTATTAATTTTAATATTTTTAATATTGTTCATATACACTATTATTACTAAATCTTATCATAAATTTAAATATTTCAATGGTTATGTCTTTTTATAAACGCTTTTAACATATGAATATAATATAAATTATAATCTCATGTTTTTCGTTTTATTATAATATTTGACGAATCCATTCCCTTCCAGACAATTTCATATCCTAAATATTTAAGAATATCGATAGTATATTGGATAGGGATATTATTATTTTCAAAAATCTTTTGTATTTTTATTAAATTATCAATATCACCAATTCTATCTTTTATTTTATTTAATTTTCTCTCAGAAATTAATAAAGAATTTTGAATTATATACTTTTTGATATGATTATCTGTATCTAGGTTTGAAATAATATTAGATATAGAATTAATGGAAACACCATAAGTTTTAGATATTTCTTCTAAATCAATTATTTCTTGGTTCTTATTTAAGAGATCTACAATATATTCAGTCATTGCAGATCTGTAGGTTTCAAGATTTTGATTCATTATTTTACTATCTATAGATTTCAGATAGAAAAGGATCTTTTTTATGGGAATTGAATCTTTTTTATATATTATGATTTTATCGTAATCTAAAATAGAACCTGATAAGAGTTTTTTCATTTCACCACTTTCCGAAACTAAATTATTTTCGTTTATTGCTATTAAAAGATCGTATTTATTATTGCTTAATTTTATGATTTCGTAAATTTTTTTAAATTTTCTCTCTAAATATTGTGGTGTCCAGAATCCTATTATTTCAAAATATATTTTTTTGCCATATCTTTCAAAAAGAAAATCAGCTATGAAGGCTCTTCCACCTGGCAATATTAGAGGATCAGGTTCTCTAACCAGTTTCCAGCCAGTACGAAATTTTTCAAATTGTATAGCAAATTTTGCCTCAACAGAACTATCAAAATCAAGATTAATGCTATTAGAGTCTTCAAATGGGTAATTATTATAAAATCGGTCGTTAATAGGATTAAAGAAATATACCTCGCTATCTGATGAAAGATCAAAATCGTAAAGTTTTCTTCCTGCAAGACTATTTTTAATTATTGATGCTTTAATACCCCATTTCGAAGCTGAAATAATTTTAGGAATTACTTTTGCTATCAAAATACCATATTTATTAGTTAATTTAAATATACTTAAAGGTCCATCTATTGAGCAAACGATACTCTCATTGAAATATGATTTAAAATCATCTCCATCTACAATATTTTGTTCAATTTGATTATATTGTATTTCTTTAGGAAATATGTTGTCTGAATTCTTTTGAATTTTCCGAAGATTATACATTAGTCCAAATTTTTTGATTGTTCTTAATACTTGTTTCCAGTTTGTTCCTCCTTTTATAGTGAATTCAAAGGTGACAGAATTAAATAGCAGTGTCTGTAAAATTGATAAATTATATATCCCTAGTAAATGTATAGGTTTAATTACACTAAAGCTTTCGAGAATTAGATAATCTTCTTGATCTAGCCACATTAATTTTTCCAAATAATTAGTGTCTATACCTAATTTTGAAGCAACATGCTGAAAAATTTTGTCTCGTTTAGTATTATCTAAAGACAATCCACCTCTTGAAGATTCCTCAAATAAAACCTTACGTAACGAAAATGAAGATGGTAATTGAGTTGAAAAAAAATGGTTCTTATAACCTGTGGGAATGAATTGATTAATTTTGAATACACATCGTCTTTCTAATAGTGTAATAAGACCTCTAATTAGCTTAAAATCACTGTAACTATTTTCATACAAAAATAATCTTTTTTGTAAATCTCCTTTTGTCTCTTTTTTGTTATATGAAGATTCAAATTCTGTTATTAGTTTTTGGGCTATTGAAAGATTATCAGCAGAGACTAAACAAAATAAAGGAGTAATTCTTTGACCTTTATTAGTTATTTTTGTCCTTAGTAATTCAAGAGACAACATATTTACAGAAATAGGTTATAAAAAACTAAATTCTCCTAGCCAGCCATCCTAATCTACGAAATGATATAAACATTATACCTGTAATTATAATTGATATTAACATTACTATTATCAAAGTAGTATATTCTCCAAGGAATTGGAATCGATTTAGATCAGATCCTGGAAGAGAAATGTTCATACCGTATATTGTACTAATTACAGTTATTGGAATTGATAATGTAAAAACTACTGTCAACATAGCTATAATTTTATTAGTTTTTTCTGTACTTAACATAAAGTCAGTATCTTTATAAATTTCTATAGTTTCTTTTGCCTCTTCCAAGGTATCTAAAACTTTATCAATATGATCTTTAATATCATCAAAATAAGGCGTAAGATCTTCTTCTGAAATCTTCTGGATATCTCTTGTAAGGCTTACAATTATTCTCTTTAAGGGTATTGATACACGTCTGATAGTAGTAATTTCTCTTCTAATATGAGAAATTTCTCTGGCAATACCTATTTTCGAGTCATAAACTGCGTCTTCAATATCGTCTAGATTTCCTATTACTTTCATTAAAATATGAAAAAGATCATCTACCAATGCATCTATGATAGTATGCAATAAATAGCCTGAAGATTTTCCCATCATCACTTTACGATACTCTTGATTTTTTTCTTTTTTACACAAATCAAACATTTCTACTAAAGGTTTAAGATCATCTTGGTGTACAGTAATTAAATAATTTGTTCCAATAAAAATAGATAATTGAGTAACTCTTGGTATTTTATCATCAGTACTTCCAGTTGGAAAGTGTAAAATTACAAAAACATGATTATCATATTTGTCGATCTTTGGTATTTGAGTTTTTGAGAGACAGTCCTCAATATTTAATTCATGAAAAGAATATCGTCTCCCAAGGTTATTCATCTTTTCACGGGTTGGATTTCTTATATCTATCCATAAAAGGCTATCATTTACAATTGATTCGTATTGATATACTTGCGATTTTTGGGATTTTATATCGGACTCCAAAATTGATTATCTAGTAAAGAGTAATTAAACGAAAATATAGTTGTTTCAAATCTAAAAGGGAAATAAAAGATAAAGAGCATTTTATAAAAATTTTAGAAGAGGAGTAAAAATAGGATATTTTATATTTTGATAAATATGATGAATTCAATAAATAATGAGAGTTTACATAATACAAGAATAACATCCACAAATAGATTATTTATAGTAATTATTTTTTATTGGGTATACACAAAAAACATGATGTATATAATTAATGTTTGTATTGTATGATATTATATAAAATAATTAGTTTAATAAAAATAGTAAATGAATAAGTTATTGATATTAACAATAATTAAATAATAATTATTAATAATAATTACTAATATAGTTATGTTGTAAACCTATTCTATTTTAATATTTTGTGTTTTAATGAACTATCCTATGTATTATATTAACATATTTTATTGTTATAGAATTAGTCATTAATTATACTAACACTTAATTTTTGTATAGAATTTGCACTATTTATCAGGTATAGTACAATCTTTTTAGTTGTAATCATCAGATACTTTAACCGAAGTAATAATCCGCTAAATGATTATTTATTAAAGAAATTAAACTATCCAATTACAGAACTTATTATAATTAAATCTGATAATATTTTTTTATTACTATCATTTCTTATAAAACTAAATTTCATTTGGTTAGAATTTTATATTATGGAAATATTCTAGTTATTTTGATTTTGTAAAAAGATTGTTTTCTAAATCAATATCGTTTAAATGATTTCTACCTTTTTTATAAAAGCGTTTACTGTAGACACTAAATATGACATTTATTTTGTCATTCATGGTTTTTGCAATGCTACTAGTCTATTTAATTACCTCAGGTTGTTTACAGTGGGTAATAGAATTCTAATATGGTCTTGTTAAATCCTTTAATGTTAATGATGTTAATATATAATTATCAATTTTTATTTTAAAATGTCTAAGTATAAAGTGTAAATTTAAATTAATTTCTATATTGTGCTTATTATCCAACTAATTGGAGATATAATTAGTAATTATATTGCTAAATCAATAGCTTCTAATAAGAACAAAGGTTGTTCTTCTATCATTCCTGCCATAACGATTATAACAATATCAAAGATTTGAAGAATGAACGAGACTAGAATTCAAACTATATCTCTACATCTTCAGCTATCAGAGATTGATAATTAAATAAAATCGATATAAAAAAGAAATAATTAAATTTTAGGATCAAATAAGCGATTTTACTGCTTTATCTATTACAAAAATAAATAATTAATTCATAGAATAGATAACATTTAATACTAATTAGTGATAAAGAAACTTTGTTGAATTACCCTTAATGAGGGAAGCAATAAACCATAAAATTACCGTAGCCACACTTAATGGTAAATCATATTATAAAATTATTAATACCCTCAAACTACTTCAGTTAAATTATGAGGAGTTATCACCATCAGAAGCTTTAAACTCTTATTCAACAATAATAATCACATCCAAGGAAGAATCGCCTATATTCAAGACAAAAAATATAATAGTGGATTCAGAATTAAATGAAAATCCTGTAATAATAAAGGCAAAAATATTAAGGAAATTAATAAAATCTCATACTTATGATCAATTAACAATTGGTATTGATCCAGGAAATAGAATAGGCATATCGATTTTCTATTTATATGATGAAATAGAAAGTGTAGTATTATCTACAATCGAATCAACTTTGAATTTTATTTTCAAAATACTGGCAGAGATAAATGCAAAGAAAAAGATTGTAAGAATAGGAGACGGTAATATCAATATGGCTAGAAGTATTGCATTTTTAATAAAATCAAATTTCAAAGATTTAGTTCATGTTGAGATAGTAAATGAGCATGGAACCTCATCTATCCAAAATAATGAAAGTAATAGAAGAATACTTAAAGATAAATCATCAGCTAGACTAATTGCTTTTAGAAATGGAAAGATTTTTGATCCCAAGCTAGATCATAATTAATATAATATTGATTAAAGCATGGAAAATTTATTTATAATTTACATTCGAAAATTGATATAATGTTTTAGACGGATTTTACATATTAACTTTAAATTTTTATTATAAAGATAACAATAATTATTTAATAATATTTTGGCATAAATTATATTTTAAGTATTTGTATACAAACAATTAAAGATTCTCTAATTTACAGTAGGAATAATTTGAATAACAAAATAAATTCTATAAAAATACTTAAGTTTTTCAACAATTACCGTTAACTTAATTTAATAAAAATGATATTGGTATTAATAATAATAAAAAATGGAAGATAAAGGCGATATGTTAGTCAAAGATATTCAGATAGATGATAAAAGAATTGTTCATATCAAATCAATTTTTTTTGAAAACGGATGTTTTATCATAATATCAGAAAATTCTAATAGAATCGGATCTGTTACAATGGCGTCTAGTCTATCAAATAAAGTAACATCAGCTATAATAATACCCAGCAAATTTGATTCAGTCTTCATTAACTCCATTGCTCAAAGAATATCATTAATGATAAATGGAATTTGTTTAGTTTCTCTCCATATTAAAACACCATTAGATGTTAAGAGTATGAAAACAATTATGGGTGAGATACTAAATATGATAGGTACACAGGCTGAAAAAGATGCAAAAAGATAATTCTAACACGACAAATATTCATAACGACCTAAGAAAATTTTTAGAATTACTTGAAAATGAAGATGAGATCATTAGAATTAAAAAGAATGTTAATACTACATTTGAATTACCAGCAATAGTCAGTAAACTTGATGGTAATAAAGCTGTAATATTTGAAAATGTCGAAGATAAAACTATTCCAGTAATTAGTAATCTTATTGGAACAAGAAAAAGATTTGCCTTGGCAATAGGATCAAAAGAAAAAAACGACATCCATACAATCATTAACAAATCTATCAACAATATGAATATTAAAGTAAAAACAGTAAATGACATTCCGTATTATCAAAATTCATCAAATAAATTATCTGATCTTCCTATTGTTACACATTTTGAAAATGATGCTGGACCATATATTACTTCATCAATTGTGTATGCAAAAGATCAAGAAAAAGGAAATCAGAATTCTTCTACCCATCGGTTGTTAAAATTAGATGATAAAAACATGGCAATAAGAATGGTAGAGGGAAGACATTTACATAAATGTTTTATGTATGCTAAAGATCATGGGGAAGATTTGAAGGTCGCAATTGTGATAGGAGTTCATCCTGCAATTAACATAGCAGCAGCTTACCAAGCATCATATGGCATAGATGAAATGCATATAGCAAATACACTACTAAATGGAAATCTGCAATTGGGTATTAACAAGTTTTCACAGCTTCTTATTCCCTCATTGTCAGAAATAGTTTTAGAAGGAAAAATATTGTGTGATAAAACCCATGAAGAATGGATGGTAGAGATGTTAAAAACATATGATTTTAGAAGACAGCAACCTATATTTGAATTAGAAAAAATAAGATTTAGAAATAATACTATTTTCCATGATATACTTCCTGGTTATTCTGAACATCGTCTATTGATGGGATTGCCTGTGGAGTCAAAGATGCTAGATCAAGTAAAAAATGTTGTTCCCAGTACATCGCAAGTATTGCTGACAGACGGAGGAAGCAATTGGCTAACCGCAGTAATACAGATAAAGAAAAGAGTAGAAGGAGAGTCAAAAAATGCTTTACTTGCAGCATTTGCAGCCCATCCCTCACTCAAAATTGCAATAGTAGTTGATGAAGATATTAACCCTGCAAATCCTGTCGAAGTAGAATACGCAGTATCAACGAGATGTCAAGCAGATAAAGACCTGATTATTATTCAGAATGCAAAAGGATCTAGCCTTGATCCTTCTAGTGACCAAGTGAATTTACTTACCACAAAATTAGGAATTGATGCAACGGCTACGTTATTAAAAGTCAAAGAAAGGTTCGAAATTGCAAAGATACCTGGAGAAGAAAACCTTAAATTATCAGAATATTTATCGGAATAAATTTCTAAAAATTTTGATAAAGTATATTAACATATAAAAAAACTTTATATATATTATAAATTTAACGATTTCATAACATAATTTGTATATTAATTTAAATATCCTTTTTGGCAAAAATAGAAGTGGGTATGTTTATGAAACCTAATAGTTTTGCTATGAGAGAATGGCATTTAGAACATGTTGAAAAAGTAATTGTTCGTTATGTAAAAGGGTTATCTCCAACTGCGACTTCATTTGAGAAGCGCAATTTTAAAAAATATAGTACTATGTCTAATTGTGCAAAACAAATAGAATATGATAAAAAACATGGTGTAACAGAAGAAGAGGTAATTGCGGTAATGCAAAGAATTAGAAATGATGACTCTTTTTCGGAATTGCGTAAGAATCCCGGTTCAGTTCAAAGATTAGATGAATTAGAAAAGCAACTTACATCTCCAAAAAAAATTAGTTGGTAAAGCTTAAACCTAAAAATCTGACTTTTTTAAATTTCTATTTTATTATTTCTATGAGATAAAAAGAAAAAATATTTAAATTGTGAAAATTATAAAACTATAAATGAATAGAAGAATTTCTTGCCTCATAGGTTCTAGTTTTGTTATTTTATTGTTATACTTTGGATTGACAGAAAACTACAAAAATAGTATATTAAATAATATAGAGATATTTGCTCAAGAGAATAAATCCCCTGTTGTTAAGAACTCCAAGATAATAGACTTTTCTGGTGTTAATTATGCAGATGTTGTAAATAGTCGTGATATTAATCTAAATGGTTTTACAGTTTCTGTATGGTTTAATACTGTAATGAACGTCACTTCAGGAAATAATGCTTTTTTACTAAATAAAGGGGGATTTGGAAGTGACAGGGCTGGATTTAATCTTAACTATGGAATATGGCTTAACAATAGAGAACAAGTTGGAGGCGGATTTGAGACCTCCAGTGGAGAGGATAATTATATTACTTCTCAGGGCTCCTACGCTGATGGCGTCTGGCACAATGCAATTCTAACTTTTGACGAAAAATTACATTTGTTAAAGTTATATATAGACGGCCTTGAGATCGCAACTAACTCAACAAAGGTAGGAATAACACCTGATAATACAGGAAAACAGACCATAAGATTAGGAGCAAATTCTTTAGCTGAAAAGGGAAAGATAAATGGTAATTATACAGGACAATTAGATGATATCCAAGTATGGAATTTTGCTTTTACTAAAGAACAAGTAGCGGACTTGTTTACTAAAGAATCCAAGTTAGCTCGATAAAATCTAATCCGATTTTATTAATAGTGTATTTTTCACTAAAACTTCTTTTTTAGTTCTTATTTTTGAAAGATAATTATTATTTGTGGTCTTCTGGAAAAATATAATTTAATAACATATCAAATGCTTTATTTTTTATTACCTGCTTGAAGTGTTCTTTTCCTTTTTTGGGAGTTTCAAGGGATTTATCGTGTTCAACTTCCATGACAGGTCGATGGTCTAATGCGCCTTCAAATTGAATCTTGTATTCTTTAAACTGCGATTTAACAATTGAATCAAATACATCTTTTAGCCAAACCGAACCTACAAAATATACGACTGGTGGATTAATCCTGTGTTTAAGCAATTCTTTAAGATTATCAAAGGTATGAGATACTTTATTTGAATCTGAATCAATTATTATAATTTCTTCCTTTATCTGTCTATTGATCAATTCTTTTTTTATTAATTCAGAATAATGAGGTTCAGCAACTACTAATATAATAGTTTTATTAGAATCTGGTTTTGATTTTAAAATAATCTGATACAGCCTATTACAATGTTCAATTCTTTCAAGAATATGATTAGGTATTTGTAAAGAGGAATTTTTATGGATAGAGTAAAGAATAATTAAATTTCCTTCAGTAAAATGTATTTCAGACATATAATTATTAATTTTAATTTTAATGATCTTTTATACATTCCCAATACAACATTATAACTTATTGAATGAATGTTGAATATTCATTAGTAATTATTATATGATTAGATATAATCATTTAATACTAAATGGGAATTTATACAGAAAGTCGCCCATGGGGAAAATTTGAAAAATTCCATGAGAATGAGAATTGTACTGTCAAATTGATTTATGTTAATGCGAATTCCAGATTGAGTCTCCAATACCATCAACATAGAAGTGAATTTTGGAAAATTGTAAAAGGAAAAGCTAAGATAGATATTGATAAGAAAGAACTTGTAGTTAAAGAAAATGAAAATATAACAATCCCTTGTGGTGCAAAACATAGGATAACAGCATTAGAAGAGGATTGTATAATATTAGAAATATCATATGGAAAATTTGATGAAAATGATATAATTAGGATTGAAGACGACTATAATAGGCAGACAAGCGCAGGATAAGTGTTTATAGGGATATTTTTAATTAAAAGGAAATTTCCCAGTATTTCGTAATACTCCTAGAATTCTCTTAAATATATTCAAGTAATCTGAACAGACAGAATTAGGATCTAACCTACAACTATATGTATTATCCATTGTAGAGTTTCTTTTAATTACAAAATGAGAGTTAAGTCTTCCACGAATAACCTCTACAATTAAAGGTATTAAAGCAGAACGTGCTCCCCAAGCTCCTTTTTTATTAACTAACCAAAACATTTTTTTGGGATCATAATTAGCTGGAAAAAGTATTTTATTAATTAGGTGAATATTGCTTGAATAATAATGACCTTCAATTCTTATCCAACCATTAGAAAGACTATGAATCAAAAGAGCAAATTTATAACACGATGAACATTTATCATCGTAAATAAGAATAGGATGTTCAAATATTTTTGATAACTCCATTACTTTATTATTAACTTGGTACTTTAAATTTTTATACTAGTAGCATGAGTTGCTTATTGTATTAATATTTTAATAGAAAAGAAGAATTAATAATACATGAGGAAGAAAAAAGGGAAGCTTCAAGAAATTTTAAGTAAAGCAATATACGCGGACAATCCACATATATACATTATTTCATATCGAGATTTTGATACAATTCTCTCAGTTCCTCTTTTAAAATTTATGGAGGTTTCACAAAATTTTGAGATTATTCCAGCAACCCGAATAATACAAGTCAGAAAGGGAGAAAGAATAATGTATGAAAAAAGAATTGCAGGAAAAAAAAAGGAAATTTAACATAAAAATAAGAATTATTATGAATTTTAATGAAAATTATTAAATTATGTTACTTTGTAATTCATATATTGAATAATAAAAAGGATAACAAAGAAGAGAATGATCTTCCTGACGCTTCGAATTTCTTTCATATCTCTTATAATGATGGTAAAGACAATAGAAATGACGATTCTAGATTTCTCGCTTTTAGTTCAACAGGAAGTGGTCCACCAGATGACAAGCCAGTTGGTCCACCAGATGACAAGCCAGTTGGTCCACCA
This sequence comes from Nitrososphaeraceae archaeon, assembly GCA_036380415.1. Lineage (GTDB taxonomy): Archaea > Thermoproteota > Nitrososphaeria > Nitrososphaerales > Nitrososphaeraceae > TH1177. The sequence continues at coordinate 44 of DASVEV010000196.1, read as the reverse complement.
GATGACAAGCCAGTTGGTCCACCAGATGACAAGCCAGTTGGTCC
>DASVEV010000195.1:0-16089 GCA_036380415.1 Nitrososphaeraceae archaeon | reverse complement strand
AAATTTTCAATTATTCTACTAATCCACTTGGTTGTTTTATTTAATAAATCTAATCGAGCAAATTCATTTGGTGAATGAGACTTACCATATTTATATGTTGACCCTATACAGACACATGGTATATCTAAAATATTAGTAAAGTAATACATTGGCCCAGTTGCGGCGGATGAGATACTCTTTATTGTAGAACCAAATATAGTATTAGCAGATTTTTCAACAACTTTTATGAAAGGATGATCAACTGGAGTTGTTCTTGCTGGCCATTCTTTCTGTAGTAATTTTATTTCAAGCAAATTTTTGTTAAAGCCGTGATCTATCATATGATCACAAAGTCTTTTAAACTGAATGACTGGGTCCATATTAGGTACTAAACGAAAATCTAACTTTGCTATAGCCTTATTTGGAATAATAGTTTTAGAACCTTTTCCAATATATCCAGATATTAGACTGCTAATATTACACGTTGGCATTCCTTCATAAAACTTTTTGGCCTCAATACCATTTACATTATTTAAAAATTTACTAATACCGTATTCTCTCTTGAATATTTCCTCATCAAAAGGTTCCTTATCTAATATTCTGAGTTCTTCCTGGGAAAATTCCCTTACTTCTTTATACCAATTTTTTATTAAAATTTTTCCATCGATATCACGAAGAATCTTTAGGGCATTTATAAGGATCCAAGAAGGATTTTCTATTAGTGTTGCAAGACTAGAGTGAACATCTCGTGATGGTCCTCCCTTAGCTATAAGCTCTACATATAAGATACCTTTAAGGCCCAACATAATAATTGGTCTCTCTTTTTCATCTATGTACCCAAATTCCCATATTACTCCATCGCACTTTAGTTTTTCTTTATTTTGTATAATAAATCTTTCCAGGTGAGGGCTCCCAATTTCCTCTTCACCTTCAACTATAAATTTTATATTACATGGAACATCACCAGAACTTTTCAAAAGATATTCTACTGCTTTTATTCTTGTAATTAATTCTCCTTTATCATCTGATGAACCTCTTCCATAAATATAATTTCCAATAACATTACCACTGAAAGCCTCGTTATTCTCCCATAATTCAATAGGATCTTCTGGTTGAACATCATAGTGATTATAAAATAAGATAGTTTTGCCGTTTGGATTTTTTTGTGATTTTATTTCTCCATATACTACAGGAGGAGTAAGAGAAGAAGAAGAAGTTGCAATATTTTTTTCTTTAGGATCAAGATAAATAATTTCTGATTTAATTCCTACTCTATTCATAAGAGAAAAAACTGCTTCTGCACATTCAACAAGATTCTGATCTTTTGCAGAAACACTAGGAATGTTAATCAATGTCTTAAGATCAGAGATCATTGTACTAATCTCTGAATCAACAATCTTTTCTATCGAGTTTACCAATATTTAAAATTTGTAAAAGAATAATTTAACTTTTCATAAAAAAGTACATATTGCTAATGATATGGTTTGAATTATGGAATTATTATATTTTAATATAATCTTAACAGGAATACATATAACCATGCATTTGTGAAACGATAATTATGACGTCTTCATCATCCTCATTTGACTCAAAGAATATTTTCTTTAATCCACAGTCAATTGCTGTAATTGGGGCCTCTGAAAAACCAGGTGTGGGAAAGGCTATCTTTTCAAATATCATCAATGGTTATAAAGGAAAAATATATCCTATTACTCCATCTAATCCTACTGTATTTGGAATCAATGCTTTTAAAAGCGTTCTAGATATATCAGAAGATATTGACTTGGCAGTAATAGCCACTCCAAACAAGACTGTTCCTCAAGTAATGAAAGAAATAGGAAAAAAGAATATCAAAGGGGCAATAATAGTTTCCGCAGGATTCAAAGAGGTTGATGAATCTGGATCTCAACTTGAGAAGCAAATTGGAGATATTGGTAAACAATATGGAATAAGAATAATCGGTCCAAATTGTTTAGGAATAATGAGCTTATCTCAAAGCAGTATGATGAATGCTACATTTTTAAAAATTACGCCAGATGTTGGAGGAATAGCTCTAGTATCACAAAGCGGTGCTATATGCGCTGCTACCGTTGAAGATGCTATAGATCAAGGAATAGGCTTTTCAAAAGTAATTAGTATGGGAAATAAAGTAGATATGGATGAAAATGATATATTAGAACTAATTTCCGAAGATGATGATACACGAGTAATTGTCATGTATCTAGAGGATATTCATGATGGAAAAAGATTTATGCAAATAGCTAAAAAAATAACAAAAGAAAAAAAGAAACCTATTCTTGTATTGAAATCAGGAAGAACACCTGAAGGAGCAAAAGCTGCTATGTCACATACCGGCGCTTTGATGGGGTCTGATGAAACGTACGATGCTTTATTTGAACAATCAGGAGTTATAAGAGTAGACACCATGCAAGAATTATTTGAAACATCTACAGCTTTTGCCAAACAACCAATACCGCCTTCAAATGGTGGAGTAGTCATAGTATCAAATGCAGGTGGACCAGCCATAATTTCCACAGATGCTTGTTCAAAATATGGATTAAAAATGGCAGATATTTCTCAATCAGAATCGGAAATAGCCAAAGTCATACCGCCTCATGGTTCAGCTAGAAACCCTGTTGACATAGTAGGAGATGCAGATTTTAATCGATTTGAAAAAGTGCTAGATGAAGTCTTATCTAATAATAATGTTAGTGCAGTCGTTACTATGTGTACACCTTCTGCAACATTAGATTATAATGAATTAGCAAAAACAATAATAAAAACATCTAAAGATTCTGGAAAAACAATGTTGGCGGCCTTAATGGGATTAGCTGAAGGAATTGAAAATAAAAAAATTCTTTCAGAGGGAGGAATTCCGCATTTTATGTATGCAGAACCAGCAATAAGAACATTAGAAGCGATGTTTAGACACCGTAGATGGATTGAAAAAGAAGATATTCCTCCAAAAAAATTTGAGGCAGATAAGACAAAAGCAAGAGATGTTTTAGAGAATGTGATAAAATCTAATAGAACTAATTTGCTTGAAGAAGAAGGTTATGAAATATTAAAAGCATATGGATTTTCAACTCCAAAAAAATTTCTGGCTACAAATGAAGAAGAGTCGGCAAGAGCAGCCGAAGAAATAGGTTATCCAGTAGTTATGAAAATTGTTTCTCCACAGATCATTCATAAATCCGATGCTGGAGGTGTTAAGATTGGAATTAAAAATCAGCAAGAAGCTATAAAAGCATTTAATGAAATATTATTAAATGTAAAAAAATACAAATCAGACGCAGAGATCAAAGGGATTTTAGTTCAAGAAATGATAGGTTCTGCAAAAGAGACAATTTTAGGTGCAAAAAGAGATCCATTATTTGGGCCATTAATAATGTTTGGTTTGGGTGGGATATATGTAGAAGTTCTAAAAGATGTCATATTTAGAATAGCTCCAATCGATGAACAACAAGCAAAAGAAATGGTAGAATCTATAAAAACTATTAAGCTATTAAAAGGAGCAAGAGGAGAAAAGGAATCAGATATAGAAGGAATAGTAGAAAGTATTCAACGACTATCACAATTAGTTACTGATTTTCCAGAAATTGAAGAATTTGATATGAATCCATTACTTGTATTAGAAAAAGGTAACGGTGTAAGAGCAGTAGATGTTCGAATAGGATTAAAAAATCAGAAAGATAAAACGATATAATATTAAAAAGTTGAAAGAAAAATATTATTCTAGTTTTTTACCACATTGTTCGCAATACATAGCATCTGATTCATTATGGTATTTGCATGCAACACATATTTTTTTATCTCTAGGAGATGTGTTAGATGATGATATTTTCTTTTGTTCCCAATTTATTAGAACAATATCACCAATTTTAGAAACATCAGACCAAGTAATTTCATTATATAATTCATCACCATTAGTTTCAGATATTTTATCGCGATTATCAATTTTTAATGTAATTTGTATTGTACCATTAAGCGTTTTTCTAAGTCCTATTTCTTGAACATTTCCTACTAGCATGGCTTCATGATCATAAACTGGCATTCCAATAATTGACTGAATAGGAAAATATTTTCCTTTAGCGATGGTTACATTACTGGATTTAGTATCTGTACTCTCAGATTGTATTGAATCTGAAATATTTTCTTCATGAGTATTATTAGAGGTTAGTATAGAATTTTCAGATTCGCTTTTATTTTTAGGTGACGAATCGGAAATATCATTTACAGATTTAGTGACATCCGATGAGTTTGATTGTTGAGAGAAAGACTTAGTTTTACTAGGAGGAGGAGGAGGGGTTTCATTATTAAATTTACGATATTGAGAAAGAACTGCATTACAAACTGAGCATTTGTATTCACCTTTTTCAATTAAAACAACCCCTTCACCGACATCTTCATTTGGATTTTCATAATTTAGATCTGGGGATGTTGGATAGTCTTTCTCACATTTATTGCAATAATATTTTAAAATTCTGTCTTTTGGTAATCGTCCAATTCCTGCTATAAATAACTCGGGTCCACCCAGATTTCCTTTTTTTTGCTCATAATCTGAAATTCTGGCAATAACATAGCCTCCAGAGCCCCGTAGCTTTTTCTCTCTTAGTTCTTCGTCTTCCGCCATCATTAAATATATCATCATAATAACGCAAAAACAGTTGTATTAGTGTTTGTATTATCTTCTTATTTTATTATTATTATTTTTAAAAAAGATTAATTACTTAATAATATCATCATATATTTTTTACAAATTCACAAAAGGTTTAGATTAGATAAGATGAAAGATTGTTTAATAAACTAAGTGAAATTTAATGACAGGACTATTCGATGAACTGGGACTAAATAAACAACTGCTACTAGCTCTAAAAGAAAGTGGATATACCACACCCTTTCCTATTCAAGAAAAAGCAATTCCTATTATCTTGAAGGGAAACGATGTAATTGGACAAGCACATACTGGAACTGGAAAGACTGCCGCATATTCATTACCTATTTTAATGAAAATGAAAAATGCAAGAAATGCACAAGCTTTAGTATTAGTTCCTACAAGGGAATTAGCAATTCAAGTAGCGAAGGAAATGAATAAACTTGCAAAATACACAGAAACAAAAGTGGCTGCTATTTATGGAGGACAAAATATGAGAAATCAAATTATTAGACTCGAAAGAGGAATTCACATTATTGTTGCTACTCCTGGAAGGTTAATTGACCATATAGGACAAAAAACAATATACTTGGATACAATAGATTTTGTAGTATTAGATGAGGCTGATCGAATGTTAGATATGGGATTTATCGAAGATATTAATTATATATTATCAAAGGTAAAACATATAAAACAATTATGTCTTTTTTCAGCAACAATACTTCCAGAGATAATAGAAATTAGTAAAAGGTATATGAAAAACCCAATACACATTACAGTAAATCAAGATGATATTACATTAAAAACTATAGAACAAATGTACTTAATTACAAATGAAAAAGAAAAATATAATCACTTGTGTGATTTAATTAAACAGAGCAATAATAATCAGATGTTAATTTTTACTTCTACAAAACAGAAGGCTGAAGAACTAGCTATGAATTTAAGAAAAAAAGAACTATTAAAAGTAACTTCATTACACGGAGATCTGTCTCAGAGAGAAAGAAATTATGCAATGCATAAATTTAGAGATGAGCAAGAGCAAATTCTAGTGGCTACAGATATTGCAGCAAGAGGAATAGATATTCCTTCCATAAAATATGTCATTAATTATGATATTCCTAGGGATCCTATAACCTATTTTCATAGAATCGGTAGAACTGCAAGAGCAAATTCTGATGGCAAAGCTATATCTCTAGTTGCGATTGAAAAAATTTCAGATTTTGAAAAAATTTTAAGATTTACTAAATATAAAGTTCGTCAATTAAATGAGGAAATAGGCATTCCAATACCTAAAATTCAAAAAGAGTTTAAAAAACACAATTATTTAAATAAAAATAAGCCCTTTAACAAATGGTCAAAACATAATTATAAAAACAGTAAGAAAAAAAACTACAACTATAAAAAATCTTCAAACCGAAATTTTAGGAAGCATTAATTTCCAATTTTTGACACATAATTAAGGTTGCTAAATAAAACTTCCCGATTTTCTTTTGTAATATTTGTTTAATAAATTATAATTAGTTTAAAATAAAGTGGAGAACTTCGGTAAATATATAATACCTGAATCACAACATATACTATTGTTATGCCATCTATTGATAATGAAGAATCTTTTGCCAAAATATCCAATTTAATAGGTGGAGAAGAATATCAGAAGGTTGCTAAAGCACTTTTAAATACAGAAGATGCAACTGATGAAGAAATTGCTGGTGCAACAGGAATGAGAATCAATGTTATTAGAAAAGTATTATATGATATGTTTGGAAAAGCATTAATTACTGGAATTAGAGTTAAAGATGAGAAAAAAGGCTGGTTTGTTTATCGTTGGCGTGCAAAAAGTGATCAAATTGACAATTTTATAGATAATCAGAAAAAAAAAATTCTGGATAGATTGCAAAAAAGATTAGAATATGAAGAATCATCAGAATTTTATCATTGTGGAAATAATGAATGTCAAAGAATAAAATTTGATATAGCTATAGAGTCTTTTTTTAAATGCCCTACTTGTAAGGAGAACCTTGCTATGGTAGACAATAACTATACAAAAGAAGCATTGAGATATAAAATTGATCAAATACTATCTGAAATATCTACAGAAAAATAATTAGTATTTAGCTATTATAATAAAGCGTTATTTCATTATCATTTTTATTTTGAATAATTTTAGTCAGCTTTAATTTTATCCCTTGTGATATTGTAGAATATCCTTTTCCTTCAACAAGAGTAATAGCATTTCTTCCACCTATAACTATTGGGGCAATAGTTATAATTAATTCATTTACAATTCCATCATGTAAACAAGACCAATTTAATTCTCCTCCACCTTCGATAAGGATTTTTCTATAACCCATCTTGTATAGCATATTGAAAAGTTTTTTTAAATTTATTAACTTTGATCCAATTATTATGACATGGGCTCCTAATTTCTTTATTTCTTCTATAGTATCTTTACTTGCCTGTTTTGTAACAACAATTATAGTTTTAATTGTAGCAGCAGTTTTTAGAATTTTGGAATCTAATGGTATTCTACCATGACTGTCTATAATAATACGAGCCGGATAAATTCTATTATTTCTTATAAATCTAACAGTTAACATAGGATTGTCTATAAGAACTGTATTTATACCCACTACAATTGCATCAACTTTAGAGCGTAATTTATGAACGCGTACTAAATCTTTCTTCGAAGAGATACGTGAATTGCCAGTATAAGAAGAGATTTTACCATCTAAAGTCATAGCAGAATTAATAATTACTTTTAAATCAGTAGGGAGTTTCATTTATAAACCTGCCATTGATCATAATAGCTTTTATTGCCCCATAAGAAAGTCTATGAATAATAGAAGAATAGATATTATGAATTGGTTGTAAATCTATGTGATACTTATCGATAAATAAAAGATCCGCATATTTTCCACTGTCGATTGATCCAGAATTCAAATCAAATATTTCTCCCGGGTTAACAGTAATCATTTTTAATAATTCTTTTGGGTCAATGGAATTAGAATATTTAGATGAATGTGATTTAATTACTTTCCATAAATAATCTAGTTCCTGTAAAAGATCCGGAGAATTAAGCATTATATTATCAGTACCAATCGATATCTTACATCCTAATTTTACCATGGTCACAATATCAGGAATTCCATTTCCAAGAATTCCATTAGATCTTGGACATAATACTATGCCTACGTTATTATGTAGAGCAAGAGTTAGATCTTCAAAAGTCGCATGTGTCATATGGATCAGGATATCTGGTTTAAGAAAATTAATTATCCTCTCAACTTCTGTTTTTCCTGTAAGTAATTTTGAGAATTTGATAGTACTTTTGGATTCTGCTGCATGAATAGCAATTATTTTTTTTCTATGATATACATAATTATTTTTTTTATTGAATTCTTTAACTTTATGTATATATTGTTTAAGAGCATCATCCGTATTTTCATTTGCCCCGCTTAGTCCTAATCCATCACTTAATTCTAATACTCTTGAAAGAGACTCCAAAGACAGTTTTTGTAATTTATCTACTAATTTCTCATCACTATTTTCTTTAGTTTGTTTTTTAATTTCCAATATTTTTTTTAAATCAAAATATTGTTCTACTCTCCCTAAAATTACTGATTTTATAGGTAGATCACCTATAGAGCCTTTTAATAACTCAATTCCTTCTGGACCTCCTTCACGAAAATCTACAAAAGATATTGTACCTTTTATCATCATGGAAATGGCAGAAGTTCGTATAAAGTATTTTAGATGCTCTTTGGTACTTTTATTCAAAATTTTCTTTTTAATTCCATAAACAGGATGAATCATTTCATTAAAAGTAGAACTAAATGATATATCCTTTCCTATTGAATCTGCTATGTGAGTATGAGAATTTATAAAACCAGGTATGACCAGAAATCCTGTTCCATCATAAACTTTTGTATCTGTAAATTTATACTTATCAAAATATGTGTCTTCACTTCCAGCTTCTGTTATTATTCCATTTTTATTAATGCATATAAATCCTTTATTTATGTAAACTAAGTCTTTTCCATATAATAGACTGATATTTCTAATAAAAAGAGTCATTTGATCTCATAGATAGGAATAATTTCTCCTTTCTTACGCAATTTTCTAATGGAATCGAGAGCCTCTGTGGCATTCTTGGCTGATTCTCTAGATGTTCTTCCAAATCCTATGCCACAATTAAATTTAATGTCCAATTCATCAGAAATACTATTTAATAAATTAGAAATTTCATCTTTTTCTATTAGATCAGCAGCAATTATCATAAAGTTATCTCCTCCTAGAAAAAAAGTTAATGAATTTTTCTCGAGAAATTTATCCATAAGAAGAACATAAGATTTCATTACCTTAATAGTAGTTTCATAAGGCGATAAATGGTTTCCAAAACCCGATGAATCATTTATATCAATATGAAGTATTTTTACTTTTTTGTCATTTAAGGAGGAATTTACTGAAAGATTATTATTTATTTCACCATAAACCTGAAATTTTTTAACAAGAAATTTTTCATTTTTTCTTGACTGGTACGCTTGGATATTTGCATCTAATGGAGTCTTTCCATTTCCTATTGTAAAAGATATACACAAGTTTGGATGTTTAATAGAAATCTCTTTTATAACTGAGACATGATCTTCTAATGATAACGTATTTGTAATTACAAAATATTCATCAAATCTATTGAAGAATACCAGACAATTATATTTGGAGAATAGATATTGCAAGTCATGGTAAATCTGAGCTTGGAGCATTTGTAATTTTGCTTCTCTGTCACTACCCAAGACCAATGTCCATGGCCCATAACCTTCTATTTTGATTATTGTTATCTGTATATTCATTTTATAATAATAGTAGTTTTATTTTGACTATATTGACTTTCATTTAATTTTTTTATTCTGGTTACCATATTTACAGCTGCATTTACTGCACGTATGGGAACTATTTTTGCTCTTTCCCATGCTTGTTCAATCGTCATGTTGGGTCCTGATATACCTAGTGCAATTGGTTTTTTATATTGTAATGATAAATCTGATATTAATCTCGCTGTATTTTCAGCAATTATTATATCATGATTTGTATCACCTTTTATAACTGCTCCTAAAGTAATTACAGCATCAATAGTATTATTTTGTAATAAATGACTTATTATTAGAGGCATATCAAACGTTCCAGGAACGTAACAAATATGACTAACATTCGAGTTTAACTTTGATGCATGAACTTTTGCTTCTTCTAACATTAGATCAGTAATTTCATGATTAAATTCAGAAACAACTATTGCTAAGTGAACTTTGACCAATTGAAATTTAAATCACCGAATATGTCTTTAATTGATCAGCTTCTAATAAAGGAATATCTTTTAATTTTGCATATTTATTTGCTTCATCTATCGAAAGAGATCTAAAAGTGTGAGAATCAAGCATTTCACATATTGCAACAGCTGGGGTTAGACCTGCAATCTTTGCCAAATAAACAGCAAGTTCTGTATGACCAAATCGTTCTTTTAATAGACCTTTTGCAGCGATCAAAAGAGAAACATGACCTGGAGTTCTAAAACACTTAATAAATTCTGATACTCCACCATTATCAATATTTTTGCAAACTGATGCAAGTTTGGAAATTGTTAATGCACGATCATAATCAGTAATTCCGGTGTAAGTATCCCTATGATTAACAGAAATTGAGAATGATGGTTTGTCTCCATATGGAGAACGACCATTTGTCATAGTGGTAAATAAAGGATGATCATTAGAAACACAGTTTAAAATATCATGTATGTATGATAATCCCAACTTTGTAGAAATATAACCGTCTATAGCTAGACATACCAAGCCCCCTGCGTCATTTCTTATAGTTGCTATATGGTATGGCTTTATATTTTCTGCAGCTATTATCATATCAGTTTCATTTTCTCTACTGTCATCATCATGAATAAGAACAAATTTTCCTTGACTGAGTGCAGCTATGGCGTCTTTTACAGTTGACAAACACAATTTATAAAACAGCAGTATTTATATATTTTACTACGAAATTTGTTACTACTATATTTTTGGTAAAAGCTTTGAAATATATTTACCAATAATATCAAATTCGATATTAACTTTATCTCCGATTGATTTTATTCCTAAACTAGTTTTTTTTAATGTATGAGGAATCAAAGATATGGATAATAAGTTTTTATTATCAATATCAACAACGGTTAAGCTGATCCCATCGATTGTAATTGAACCCTTTCGTACTATATATTGGAAAGATTCTTTTAGTTCTTCAGAGATTTTGATAATAAGTTTTGTTTCTGTGGGAAAAACGATTTTGTCGTGGATAGTTCCTGTACAATCTACATGGCCTTGAACAAAATGACCATCAAATCTATCAGAAGCTCTCATACTTCTTTCAATATTAACTCTATCGCCTTTCTTTATTGAATCTAGACATGTTTTTCTTACTGTTTCTCCAATTACTGAAAATTCGGCAATATTATTATTTAATTTGGTTATTGTTAAACAAACTCCATTTACTGCTATACTTTGACCAATCTTTAAACCCTTACTTAAATTCCCAATATCGATAGAAAATTTAATTTCAGCAGGATACTTCGAATTACCTTTTTTCATTTCGTTTATAGATTTTATTTCACACAGAGATTCTATTATACCAGTAAACATTCTAGAATTTCATTTATTTATTGTTAATGAAGATAATATAAATACACAAGTATTAATTTCATTTTTATTAATAAAAGTAAAAATTTAGAAAGATATTTTAATATAAATATTGTCTCTTTAGAGAGGATGAATCAGTCCTCTTTTATAAGAGCAGACTTAATGAAAATTTATCATTAAAATAACTGTGAGTATTGAAATGCCCAGAGTAATCAATATCAGATAAGGCTAGTTACATACATCATGTATAATAAATGAAGTATTGACTGATCAATATATGTCAAAAGTCAAAAGCTAGAAGACATAATATAATAAAATTAAATTATGCATAAGACAATTATTATATTATTTGACAATTTCCAGCTTAGAGGAGAGAGGATTATTTTAATAAGATACAATGATAAGGAACCTCTAATAAAAAAATAAAGATTATAATAGTGATTATTTTTTTGTCCGTATAATAGTAATAAACTAGAGATCAAAAGTTGATAATTTCTATCCAAAATGATTTATTTATTTAGAATATTTAAAGATGAAAAGATTAGAAGAAAAAAATCTAATTTTACAAATATTAACACAAGAAAATGTTTCAATTTGCCTAGATTACTAGAAATAATAAACGGTTTGTGTATGTTTGTAGTTATTACAATTAATTAATATATAGAAATCGATGAAGAAATAGAAAAAGCTGGAGCACAATAGTATTAGGGCATAAAAAGTCGATTATCAAGGTGGAAGAAATGCTATTACTCTTGTTGAAGGAAAAGGATATTCTACAGTATCACAATCTTTAATTATTCTCAATTGTAGATTAAAAGATTTGGATCATATATTTAAGCTTTAATAAAATTTATTTAATAGTCAAGCAAGGCTTATAATAATATTATATAATAAAAATAACCAAATACAATGAATAAAATAATAACCAAGCGTGGAAATCATGTTATTGAAAAATTAAACGAATTTGAGTTTAAAATTAATGTTGATGATTCTAAAAAAATGAATGTACCGGTTACGATTTATGCAGATGATAGCTTGATTTTAAAAATGAGTGAGGATAGGACATTAGATCAAGCAGTCAATGTTTCAACACTCCCTGGTGTGAGAAAACATGTAGTTGTATTACCAGATGGTCATGAAGGATATGGTTTTCCGGTTGGAGGAGTAGCAGCTACTGACATGGAAGAGGGAGTTATTAGTCCGGGAGGTGTAGGATATGATATTAACTGTGGAGTAAGACTACTTAGATCAAATCTTAACGTAAATCAAGTTAAACCTCATTTAAAAGAGTTAGTAAATGAATTATTTAATTCAATACCATTGGGAGTAGGTAGCGATGGAGCTATTAAACTCACTAGATCAGAATTAGATGAATTGTTGATAGAAGGAGTTGACTGGGCAATTGAACATGGTTATGGATATAAACAAGATTCTGAAGTATGCGAAGAGAAAGGTAGAATGATAGGAGCTAATCCAGAAAGTGTGTCTGATACTGCCAGAAAAAGAGGAGCTCCTCAGTTAGGGAGCTTAGGCTCAGGGAATCATTTTCTGGAAATTCAACAAATCCAAGAAATTTTTGATGAAAATGCAGCAAAGGTGATGGGGTTAGAAAAAGGTCAAATAACAGTACTAATACATTGTGGATCACGAGGATTTGGTCATCAAGTTTGCAGTGATTATTTACGTTATTCTGAAAAATCTTTGAAAAAATACAATATTGAATTAATAGATAGAGAACTAGCATGTGTTCCAAATAATTCAATTGAAGGAGAAAATTATAGAAAAGCGATGTATTCGGCTTTGAATTTTGCATGGTCAAATAGGCAGATAATTACCCACTTTACTAGAAAAACATTCGAGAAAATATTTTCGAGTTCAGAAACAGGGTTAGATATGAAATTGGTTTATGATGTAGCACATAATATAGCCAAAGTAGAACGTCATAAGGTTGATGGAGAAGGAATGAGAGATTTAGTAATTCATAGAAAAGGTGCCACCAGAGCTTTTCCAGCAGGTATGGAACAGGTTCCAGAGAAATATCGACAAATAGGTCAACCTGTAATTATACCCGGATCGATGGGAACAGCAAGTTGGATATTAGTGGGAAATAAAAAATCTCTTGATTTAAGTTTTGGATCAACTGCACACGGAGCTGGAAGAACTATGTCAAGAGGTGCAGCAAAAAAAAGTTATACTGTTGAAAAAGTAAAAGCTGAACTTGATGCAAAAGGGATCTATATAAAAGCATTAACAAAAAATGGAATAGTAGAGGAAACACCTTTAGCTTATAAAGATGTAGACGCCGTAGTGAATGTATCAGATAAATTGGGGATTGCAACTAAAGTAGCAAAGTTAATTCCGATAGGAGTGATTAAAGGTTAAATGGGAGAAGATCCAGATATTGAAATTCTTAAAGCTAAGAAAATGCAAGAAATAATGCAACGTATGATGAAACAGAAAAAAGAAAACATACAAAAAGATATTAAAAAACGGGAGCCTTCTGAAAGAGAGATCTTACTATCATATTTGTATGACCGAGGAGATGAAGTATTAAATTTAGCAGAATCTCAATTTCCCTCAGAAACTAGAGCAATAATAAATAGAATAGTAGAACTTATTAATAGTGGAGAAATAAACCGAAAAATTTCGGGAGGAGAATTACTATCGTTATTTCGCACAATAGGGATGAATGTTAAAATAAATACTACTATCAAAATTGAAGAACATGGAAAATATATGTCATTTGCAGAGAAACTTAAGCAGAATAAAGAAATTGATGATGAAGAAAATAAAAGATAATGTCAATAAATAAAGGTATTTCATCAAATAATTATTTTTAATTTATTTTGTATATCATTAAAAAATGATAATAGTAATTTAGTTAATCTTATTATTATAACTATATCTCTATAAATATTAATTTTTATAATTTAAGCTTTATTATATTCTACTTAAGAAAAATTAAAAAGTATTGTAATGTTACACTCTTCTTCCTCTTCTACCACCAGGTTTCCTGGTTGTATCGTGAGGAACTGGAGTAACATCATCTATTCTTCCGATCCTAAAACCTGCTCTAGCTAATGCTCTTATTGCAGCTTGAGCTCCTGGACCGGGTATTCTAGGTCCTACTCCTCCAACTGCGCGTACTCTGATATGAAGTGCATTTATTCCTTTGGATTTAGCTGCATCTGCTGCAGATACGGCAGATTTCATTGCTGCATAAGGTGATGATTCGTATCTATCAGCAGTTACATGTCGACCTCCAGAACTAAACGATATTGTTTCAGCACCACTAATATCGGTAATATGAACTAAAGTATTATTATAACTGCTAAAAATATGAGCTACTCCCCATCTATACTGAGTAATATCTTCAGTTTCAGACATAATCCTATAATTCACTTAATTTGGATATTAAAACTTTGTTAATATATTATGAAAAATGTAAAAATCCCTTATTTTCTAATAGAAAATAATCTTTACTTTTTTCAATTTTTCTTCCATGAAACAATTCAAGTTTATTATCCGATTTAACAAAAACATTACCACTTCCAGTAATTGCTTTTCCTATTACAAACATTGGTAAATGAAATTTCTTTGCAAGAAGACTTACTTTTTGCAAATTCGAGGGATTGATCGTAGCTATTATTTCATATTCTTCACCACCATTAAATATTAGATCATAAATATCGAGAGAATTACTTTTTGCAAATTCAATCAAACCTCTAGGAATTGGGATATCATCAACATAAAAATTAACCCTGCTTTGCTTAGCCAATTCATAAAGAGAGATCCCTAATCCATCACTAGAATCAATTGATGATGAAAAATACTTTCCCAATAATGTTCCAAATTTTTGATTAGGTTTTGGAAGTATAATACTTGATATAGCTTGTTTTTTAAAAGAAGGTATTGCTTTTGACTTGAAAAGCAAGATTTTTAATCCAGCTGAGGTATAACCAAATTCTCCTGATGTTATTACAAGATCTCCAGCTTTAGCATTATTTCTCAAAGGAATAGTGTTAGATGTAGAATCCAAAAAACCAACTAAAGTACAATCAATGACTAGTTCCTTAGATTCATTGGTATCACCTCCAAGAAAAACTATACCAAATTCTTTAGAGGCTTTTTTAAATCCCAAAATTAGGTTTTTTATTTTTATTTTTGTCCAAGAGCTAGGAATCCCTAATGCTAGTAACGAAAAATATGGTGGTTTTATTCCTTTTGCAGACATATCACTAACAGCAGAAACAATACTTTTTCTTGCTATTTGCCATATTTTCATTTGTTTAACTACATCAGTACTTTCTACTAACATATCACACTTTATAATTATATTAGAGGAATTGAAAGATCTTATTTTATTTTTTTTTAGGTCTTTAAAAGATAATACTGATACATCATCTCTTATCTGGAATTTTATTTTATTTTTTTCTAAAAGATTAGAATAAAATAGATCTATAATTTCTTTCTCATTTAATTTGGTCATGTATTTTAATTATTCTTTCATTTACATTTCTATAAAGAGTATTAATTTTATTAGTAGTAGATTCTATTGATATTCTTAAAACATGTTCAGTGTTAGATATCCTAAATAAAATCCAAGAAGTCTCATCTATAATTATTTTAATTCCATCTAGTGTATTAATTTCTGTTGAATCTTTTTTAAATTCGTCATATAACTTTTCCAAAATAGTTTTTTGTAATTTAGAATCAATTTGAATTTTAGTTCTAATTTGAGAATAATTATCGGAAATTTCAAAACATTCTTTTAATATTTTT
>DASVEV010000194.1:0-7009 GCA_036380415.1 Nitrososphaeraceae archaeon | reverse complement strand
GGAGTATTAGGAGATACATCTCTAGATGATGCAATATCTTTAGATTTATCCTTTTCTTCTGTTGAATAGTCTATAGATTCTGATTCTATTCCTCTTTGTTTTAGAAAACAATCATCACATACCCAATTTCCATTAAAGAATTTTCCTAATTTAATTATATTATCATTTTCAACTTTAAGAGAGACTAAGTCTGTAACTTTTGAGCCACACACTCGACAAGTATGAATATTAACATTATCCATAATAGTTATTGATCAAACAAGTTTTTAAGGATTAGATCATTCCTAATTAGATAAAATTTAATAATTACAACTTTTCTAATACTTTTATACTTTTTTCATATTTATTTGTTAGAGATTGCGAGATTTTTATTAGTTCCCTAACTCCCTAGTTTCTAAAATATTTACTCCTTTAAAATTTACCTTATTAAAAAAATAATCTTGATTTTTTTATTAATTATTATTTTTCTTAAATTTTAAAATTTAAAACTTAGTGGTAATGATTACTGATAGAAAGTTAAACTTCGTTGAGCTGTTTTATTATGTAACTAAATCTTGGTAGAATCTAAAATTATTATTATAAATTAGTAAAATTCGTTATATATATCAATCATTAAAATAATAATCGTTCTTCCGTAATAGAATCAAAAAAATGTATATCTTTATATTTTACTATCAAATTAAAATCATCATTTTGTTTATAGTGAAAATTATCAGTATTTGATGAAACTTTGACTATACTATTATTACCTTCTAATTCAAATTCATAAATTACCTCATCCCCAAGTAGTTCCGTAAATAATAGTCGTCCTTTAAAAGATAAGGTATCAGATTCATTTTTGTGATTTTTATCATAAATCATAATATCCTTAGGTCGTATTCCTAAAACAATTTCTGAAGATATAGTTTCTAATAGCGGTATATTTATCTTTGAAATTTTAATAACAATTTGAGAAGAATAAAGATTAAAATCTTCTGATGTTTGAGATATTTTAAAATTTAAAAAATTCATTGGTGGACTTCCTATAAAATTTGCAACAAAAAGGTTTGTAGGTTGGTAATAAATCTGGTGAGGTGAACCTATCTGTTGAATTACTCCTTTGTTCATAACAATAATTTGATCGGCCATACTCATAGCTTCAATTTGGTCGTGAGTGATATAGATGGTTGTGATTCCTATTTTCTTTTGCAATTTCTTAATCTCAGTTCTCATTTGCATACGTAATTTAGCATCTAAATTACTGAGTGGTTCATCCATTAGAAATAATTTAGGTTTTCTAACAAGTGCTCTTGCTAAAGCCACTCTTTGCATTTGACCTCCACTCAATTCTTTTGGCTTTCGTTTAAGAAATTGAGTAAGTTCCAACAGACTAGCGGTATTCTCTACTTTATTTTTTATTTCGTTTTTAGATAATTTTCTCATTTTTAATGGAAATGCGATATTATCATATACACTCATGTGTGGATATAATGCATAACTTTGAAAAACCATCGCCACATCACGATCTTTCGGTGGAAGTTTATTTATTAAGATTTCATCAATGTAAATTTCTCCTTCTGTTGGATCGATAAGCCCAGCTATAGATTTTATTATAGTAGTTTTCCCACATCCAGATGGTCCCAAAAGTACTAAAAATTTTCCTGAATCAATTTGCACTGAAAATTTTGTAACTGCATTTACATTCCCATAACTTTTACTAAGATTTTTAATTGTTATTCTTGACAGACAATACTCACTAAGTTTACTAAAAAGTAATATTTAATATTATTTCGTAACAATAAAAGAATTGAAATAAATTACATTAGGTTGATGGAAAATGCATTTATTCTAAATAGAATCGTATACAGTATTGCTTTATTACATAGGTAATCTAAAAAAATATAATATTGATTAGTAAATAATTAATAATAGTAGTAGTTGTAACTTCTGTTATAATTCTAAAATGAACAAGTTAAAAGTTTTAATAACAGTGTCTTTTGCAATTGTATCTTTATTTTTTATTTCACAAATAAATCTTATTACCGTTATTGCTCAAGAGGAAATAACTCTTACTGCAATTTTTGCTGAACCTAAGGAGCGATGGGATATGCTTGTGGAGAATGCAACAAAGATATTAAATGATAGACATCCCGATAAAACGATCAAAATTGATTATAGAGTATTACCATATTCTGACACACGAACACAAATCCTTACTGCAATGGCAGGAAAAACCCCTATTGATCTTATTTCATTAGACCAGATATGGTTGGGTGAATTCGCAGAAGGAGGATTTTTATCCGATCTTACGTATAATACACAAATATGGAACAAGTCGTCTGATTGGTATATACAAAACTGGAAGGGTGGATTGTATAATGATCAAGTAAAAGGGATCTGGGCATGGACAGATGTGAGAGCACTATGGTATTGGAAGGATCTGTTGGATAAAGCAGAAATAAATCCTGAACAGCTAGAGACTTGGAATGGATATATATCAGCATCTAAAAAATTAAACCAGTTTTTACAAAAAGACAGGATTCAAGCAATGCATTTAGTAGGTGCTAACCACTCACCCGATATGTGGTATCCTTACCTATGGATGATAGGAGGGGAAATTCTCGAAAAGAGGGATGGACATCCTACCAAACAAAATTATTGGTATCCCATCTATAACAGCGATTTAGGTATTAAAGCGCTTCACTTTTTAAAAGATCAAGTTGAGGCTGGAATTAAACCTCAAATCAATCATTTCTGGGGTCAAGAATTCGGAGATAAGAAATTTGCTGTAATGCTTGAAGGATCTTGGTTATTGGGACAATTTGCTAAGAATGAATGGAATACATTAGAGGAAAAAATAGGAATGCTTCCAATGTTTCCTGTCCCAAATATTTCAAATACAAATACTTCTACTTTAATGGGAGGATGGCTTTTAAGTATACCTGAAACATCAGAAAATAAAGAATTAGCATGGGAACTTATTACTATAATGTTAGAGCCTGATGTTTTGATTCCGATGTTGTTACAACATGGCTACCTTCCAACTCAAAAGAGCATAGGAGAAGGACAATACTCTGAGAAGTTGGAATCAACAATTCCTTATTATGAAGAACTCATTTCTCTAATTTCATTAGGAAAAGGAAGGCCAAATATTCCTGAATATCCTATAGTTGCAGAGCATATAAGAAATGCAATTGAACAAGTATACAATGGCATGGACCCAAAACAGGCCTTAGATGAGGCTTCAAAACAATCCGCAAAAGCGTTGGGTTGGTAAAATTTAAGATTTATTATTTTTTTAACTTGTCGATATAACATACTCCAATGTTAATCTTAAAAAGTTTTGAGCCTTATCTTTTTCTATTACCTAGTCTTATAATATTATTTGTATTTCTTTTTATTCCATTGATTTGGAATATATATATTTCATTACATGATGTGTCCATTCTTACTATAATAAAAGATTGGGATTTTATAGGATTTGAGAACTTTAATAATATCTTTTCTGATCCCAATTTCTACAATTCGTTCAAAGTTACATTAGTTTTTGTATGTGGGTCTGTCTTGCTTCAATTTGGGATTGGTCTCTTAATAGCCCTTCTGTTAAATCAACAAATTAGGGCTTCAGGCTTTTTTAGGACATTGTTTATTATTCCATGGACAGTATCAACAGTTATTACAGGTTTCTCTTTTAAGTTTCTCTTTGATGATAGTTTTGGAATTATTAATTACGGAATAGAAAAAATAGGTCTCGAATCTATCGGCTGGTTTTCAGATCCAAATTTAGCCATATGGATAGTTATTGTGGCAAATACGTGGTACGGTGCTCCATTCACAATATTATTTCTTAGTGCAGGATTACTATCAATTAATCCTACACTTTATGAAGCAGCTATTGTTGATGGAGCAACGAAATTTAGGAGATTTTTTTATATTACTCTTCCACTTTTAAAATCTTTCATTTTAACCAATTTGATATTAGTAACAGTTTGGACAATTAACTTTTTTGATTTGCAATTGATTATGACCAATGGCGGTCCATTGTCTTCTACAACAACAATATCGTTATACATGTATAAACAGGCTTTTGAATTTGGATATTTCTCTGAAGGAGCAGCAGTTGGCATATTACTAATCATCATGAATATAGCAGTTGCGTTTGTATACCTTAAATTATTCGATGCGCGAAATAAGAAATAATAATTTGTAAGATGAATACATTATGAAACAAAATTTGCGCTTGTCATCCAGATCTGTATCTTTTAAATGGTTCTTTGCTGAAAAACCAGTTATTTACATACTGTTATTTACATATCTTTTTATTACTTTGGTACCACTTGTGTGGGTTCTTTCAACTTCTTTCAAATCTAATGAAGAAGCAACTTCCCTTCCACCAAAATTTATTCCCACAAATCCTACTCTTGATAATTATATTTTTGTAATTACAGAACCACATATCGTACATAGCCTTTTTAATAGCTTTATTGTGAGCATAGGAAGTACTGTTATTAGTGTTGCAATCAGTGCTTTAGGAGGTTATGCCTTTGCTAGATTTCAATTTAAAGGTAAAAATATTTTGCTTAGTGTTATTTTAGGACTTTTTATGATCCCAGTTTTAATTAACATTATTCCACTCTATATTATGTTCTCTCAAATAGGTCTATTAAATTCACTTTTTGGTCTAATACTCACTTTTCAAATTTTAATTATTCCTTTAAATATATTTTTGCTAAAAAGCTATTTTGAAACTATTCCTCGAGAGCTAGAAGAGGCGGCATTAATAGATGGATGTTCAAGTTTAGGAGTATTAAGAAGAATAACCATCCCCTTGTCAATGCCCGGGTTTGCTATTGCTGCTGTCCTAGCATTTAGATTCTCATGGAATGAATTTATTCTTCCAATAGTTTTGGCGAATAAACCAGATTCAATGGTTTTTCAAGTGGCATTATATGAATTTGTTTCGTTATATAGTATTGAATGGGGTTATTTAACTGCTGGAATAAATATAGCAATAATTCCCATTTTAGTATTAATGTTAGTTTTTCAAAAACAAATGATCAGAGGACTCACCCTAGGTGCTATTAGACATTAATTTTTTTATTTAATTAGAATAAAAAGTACTATTAAAATAATAATAATAATAATAATAATAATAATGTATTATAGAAATATTATTTAGTCTAATTGAATTTTAATAGTAAATAATTTATTCTATATACACAAGAGTAAACGTATGGTAGAAAATAAAAAAGCAGAAGATGCTAAAAAAATAAAAGATAACAAAGACATTGAAGATGACGAGGAACTCAAGGAAGAGTTAAAGGAGTTGGAAGTAGAATCTACAAAAGCAGGAGATTAAAATATCTTAACAACCACTCAAACAATAACAATTATTTGGTAACTGTTAATTTGAGCTGATTTATCTTTGTATTATATGTTGTACCTAACAATTTTAATTACATTTTATAAACAGATACATATACACGCTATGTAACAAAATAAAGAATTAATACACTAAGTAAAAAGTAGAAATTATCTACTATACATACTTTTAACCCTGATCCTAGAGAAATTAGTATTCCCTTTTATAAGTTTAATAGTAAACTTCAATTTATGATATTTTTTTTCATTCTTTACTTTCTTGTGATAAAATTGAAAATATTCATGCATAAAATTTGTTAATAAATTACTACTTCTTACACGATAAGATACCATGTATATTTGTAAGGAATTAGAAAAATATAGTTAAAAATATATTTAGTCAAATTTTACTGTATCGTTCTATAAACTCTCCTAATTGATATTCCAACTACTAACAGAATGATCAAGAAATTTCTTATATCTGTATAACATAATAAATAATGTAAAAAACATGACTATGATAAATACAGTAGAAACCACACCTGAATTGGTTTCTGCTGTTTATAAAAAATCTAGGAAAAATATTTCATACTATAAAGAAAAAATCAAGAATGAAGGTCTTACATTGAGTGAAAAAATATTGATAGGTCACCTTTTTGATACTGAGAAAGATGATCAAAATAAAAATTTAGAAAGGGGAAAAAGTTATGTATTATTACGTCCTGATAGAGTTGCATTACAAGATGTGACAGGGCAAATGACTCTTTTACAGTTTATGCAGTCACGTTTAAAGCGAACTATTTTACCTACTACTGTTCATTGTGATCATTTAATTCAAGCAAGATTAGAAGGAGTTTCTGATACTAAGGCTGCATTATATGAGAACAATGAAGTTTTTAAATTCTTAGAATCTGCATCAAGAAAATACGGTGTAGGATTTTGGAAACCCGGTGCTGGAATAATTCACCAAGTAGTCTTGGAAAATTATGCATTTCCTGGTGGTTTAATGATAGGGACTGATTCACATACTCCAAATGCAGGTGGATTGGGGATGATAGCAGTAGGGGTTGGTGGTTTAGATGCTGCGGAAGCTATGGCAGGTATGCCATGGGAAATTCTATATCCAAAACGAATAGGGGTTTACCTTACAGGAAAGTTAAATGGATGGACATCTCCGAAAGATATCATTTTGTATGTAGCAGCTAAATTAACTGTTTCTGGTGGGACAAATGCAATAATAGAATATTTTGGTCCCGGTTCCAAATCAATTAGTTGTACTGGAAAAGCTACTATAACTAACATGGGCGCAGAGATTGGAGCGACAAGTTCAGTTTTTGAATACGATAAAAGAATGGAGACATATCTTCGATCTACAAATCGAGCAGATATTGCAGAGGTTGCTAACGAAAATATGGATATTTTAACACAGGACCCAGAAGTTGATGCTAACCCTGAAAAATATTTTGATCAAGTAATTGGAATTGATTTATCCACTCTAGAACCCTACATAGTTGGTCCTCATACCCCTGATTTAGGTAGACCAATTTCCCAGATGAAACAAGATGTATTAAGAAATAACTATATAGATAAGATTTCAGTGGCTCTCATTGGTAGTTGTACAAACTCGTCATATGAGGATATGTCAAGAGCATCAGGTATTGCAGAACAA
>DASVEV010000193.1:0-15577 GCA_036380415.1 Nitrososphaeraceae archaeon | reverse complement strand
GGCTCTTCCCATCCTGGTTCTGCAGCAGGAGCCAAGGGTGGGGCTGCTCGCCCATTAAAGGGGAACGTGAGCTGGGTTTAGACCGTCGTGAGACAGGTCGGTCTCTGCCTGACAGGGGCGTGGTTGTCTGAGGGGAAGTTGTCCCTAGTACGAGAGGAACAGGGCAACGCAGCCTCTGGTTTATCAGCTGTCCGACAGGGCACGCTGAGCAGCTAAGCTGTTTTGGATAACTCCTGAAAGCATCTAAGGAGGAAGCCATTCTCGAGAAAAGACAGCCTTCCGTAAGGAGAAGGGTAGCTATAGAAGATAGCATTGATGGGCTGGAGGTGTACGCATCAAGCTTCGGCGAGATGTTCAGCCTGCCAGTACCAACAACCCAAGGCACCTGATATTAGTATCTTTAACCTTGGTTAGTATACGTAAAGGTTCAGAGTACTACTGGATAATTCGATCCTATACACGATGAGACTTTTTTTTATTTATTAAATAATTTAATTTTCTAACTTTTTTTTATTTATTAAATAATTTAATTTTCTATGTATCTGAATATTAAACATCTATTTTTTAGTTTCTTTCTTTCTTTATTATACTTGTCACTATTCACTATAAATTTGGTTTTAATGTTAAATTTGAAAAAATTCTGTAAAGTGTTTGAGTTGCTAAAGTTCCTTCTCGATAATCTCTATTCTTAACTGCAACTTCTACCATATCAAGTCCTATCAGTATAGCACTTTTATTTATAGATTTTAGTATTTGTAATACCTGGAAAGGATTTAATCCAAATGGTTCAGGTGTCCCTGTACATGGTACATAACAAATATCGTATACATCGATATCAAATGTAATGTATATGTTTCTATCATTTGTTAGTTTCTTTATTTCTCTTGTGATTCTATGAATGTCTTTATTAATATCCAATCCTGTATAGGTATTAACACCATTATTAGTAGCAATATCATTTTCTTCCTTGTCACTTTGACGAATTCCAATTTGAATGATATTATTACCTTTAATATAGCCTTCATCAATAAGGTGAAAAAATGGTGTAGTATGACAAATTTTCTTTCTGTCATAAATTGGTTTCATATCTCGGTGTGCATCAAAATGAATTATTATGGGATTCTCCCGGGCAATTGATTTTATACTAAAATATGATAATGTGTGTTCTCCTCCTAATAAAATCGGGATTTTTTTTTCTTTTCTTATTAATGAATTTATTTCATTTATTTTGGAGATTCTTTTTAATTTAGTTTCTAAAATTTTTTTATATTTCTCATTTCTTTTAGAATTGACTATTTCAAGGTCACCTATATCATATATTTTGATTTTATCATAAATTTCTTGATTTTCCTCTAACAAAAAGGATTCTATCTGTTTTGCAGATGTTATTCTAATTGCTTCAGGACCATAAGATGTACCTTTACCAAAAGTAGTAGTAATGTCCAAAGGAACTCCATATAAAACTGCATCCGAATCTTGAAATGATATTTTTGTTGGAAAATCTCCAAAACTACATTTTGCATTAGTTTTTTCAGGAGTAACAAAAAAGGGCTCCAAGGTTTCTAAAGCATTCAATTCCCTTGCTTTATGAAGTTACAAATTAAATTGTTTCTAGATTCTCATTATCAGTATTTTTCTTATCATTTGGACCAAAATAATTCATCTAAATTAGCTTGTCTATCTTTTCCTAATATGGCTTTGAAGTTATAATCTAATGCTGATAATAGTTGATCGAAAGTTGATTCCATAGCTTCAAGATATTTTTCGGTGTCGATCTCATTTGTATTTTTAAGCAGATCAACAGGTTTTACACCGTCATTAGTTTTGGTTTTAACATATGAAATTATGTCTCCTGCTTTGATCTCTCTTCCTGATTGATGAAGTAACATTGCAGCCTTTATATGTTGAGGTAATCCTTTGTATGTTATGAAATCAATATTTCTTCCATCTATTGATTTTATCTTGGAATTATTTGTCTTTTCTCCATATCGATCAGGTGATTTGTTAACCATAACATTAAAACTCAATTCTGAAGGATGAATTTTACCAGCCTCTAAATCATTAGCATAACTCTGTATTATTTTTTTGATTTTTTCTTTCGCTTTTTGAAAATCATTTTCTGAATTTACTTCTTTAAGTATTTCTAGAATTTTGTAAAATGCTTTTCTTATGAACGGAGGTGTATGTGATTTCTTACCGGTTAATCCTTTTACATCTACCGTTCCGTCCCCAAGTACCCCAAGATAATTCTTTTTTAAATTACTAAAAACCACATATCTGTATGTTTTGTCTATTTCTAAGTCGACCTCTAATTGACTTCTTGCCCATTCTGAAATTTCTTTTACTTTCTCAGAAGAGGGATTTTTTAAAAATAAAGAGTCTGTATCACCATAAATTACTTCAATACCAATTTGTTTACATTTTTCTATTGTTCGTGTTGTTGTTACTCTTCCTATGGCTGCAGTAGCATCGGCTACTGGCAGACAGTAGAGAGGAAATATTTCTGCTCCCATAACACCATAACTAGCATTTAATATTACCTTTATAGCCTGACTAATTACTTCATAAAGCTGCCGATTATCTATAGGGGTTGTTTTATCTTTTGAAAGTTGTTTATAATATCTTACTCTTAAATCTCGTAGAGAGCCAATGAGAAGAGATGTCAAACCTCTTCTTCTTTTACATATCCAATGAGTAGTTTCAGGAATTTGCTGTTCTGGATCATTTTTGCAGGATTGATGAGAACAATTTACAGTCTCATATGAAAGATTATGAACTTTTATAATACTAGGATAAAGTGATGCAAAATCGACAACTACAACATTAAAATGTATTCCTACTTTTGGTTCTACTACAAGACCACCACGATATTTTTTTTCTTTGATTATTGCAGTAGTAGATGATACTCCCTTAGCTAAGAGCTCATCTCTTCTAGGTATAAGAGAATTACTTTGTCTGTGTTCAAAATATAACATTCCCCTAATCCATTGATTTACTCCAAATCTTGAAACATCATCAATTGGTAAATGAGATATTCGAGAAATTACTATCAATAATTTTATTAAAAGGTTATCGTTAAACGTGGAAAGTCTTAATGTGAGATCAGCGTCTTTTAAACAATACTCTGCCAATTTGTGCATAGGAATAGCTGAAATATCTCCTTCAAATTCTATTTTATGATCTTTAAGTAAAGCTTCGGAAATAGCATTTAATGTGTATTCTGCGTATTTGTGGTTAAAGGCATAAATCTGTACAGATCTATTTTGGAAGGTCCTAAATAAATCAATATGAATTCCATGTTTGAGATTTACAGGTTCTGCCTGCATCCCTCTTTTTATGAAAGTATCCCTTTTTACAATAAATGGGATATCTTCTTTTTTTATGATTTCTTTGTTTGGATCTATTCTCACGTCCTGAGACCTCATATATAAATACGGAAGATCAAAGTCATCTCCATTGAAGGTAAGAATGATAGGATAATTTTTAATATCTCTAAATGCCGCTAGGATTAACTCCTTTTCAGATTCAACTATTTCTGCTTCTGGAATCAAAGAATTTTTTTCATTCGATCCTTTATTTAAGACGTATACTTTTCTGAAACCATCATTACCTGCTAATCCTATAGCAGTAACTGTTTTGTCATGATCCCTTGGATGTGGAATTCGTCCTTCTTCTGATTCTACCTCAATATCTATTGCAATTCTTTTAATATTCGGAATTGGTTGATTTAACAGATTAACCCACTGGGAGATGTAATAGTTGTAGTTCGTTGTTTTATTGTCTAATAAATCTTGATGATTGTTATCGATTAATTCATCGAGTTTACTACGTATTTGGGGATCTATTTCATATTTATATTGATAAATACTGTCATTTTTTCTATAATAATATGTACCAGGAATAAGTGCATTATCGTATAGATAATTTTCATGATATTTAATATCAGCTTCCCATGCGGTTATTTTTTCTCTTATACTATTATCAGTTCCTCCTATTGATAAAGGATCGGGGGCAATAATTTTTATTACATCAATTTCCTTATCAGAAATTAAATCCATTTTTTTTTTCTGTAGTATGTTATACTTTGACTCTTTTTTTACAATTTCTTCTGCTTTTTCTTTATATTCTATTTTCGTATAACAATATGGTTTATGATTAGTTCTATCTTTCCAGAAATATATTACTTCCAAGTCGGGATCATAAAATTTTAATAAAACCTTTTGATCTTCACCAGAATAGATAGCTGATAACAATATAACATTTTTATTTTCTGGTAAGTCTGATATTTCGTTACTTAATTTATTTTCATCTTTAATAAAATAATCTTGCGTCACTATCTCTTCTACCTTATTTACATTCTATTAAAATTTAATCTTTTCAAATAATAGTACCAACAAGGATGTAGTATTAAAAAATATTAAACCTTTTTTTCGGCAATTTTAGCTTGAACAAGAAAAATACCTATTAAATATAATAAAATCATTGGTCCAGCAATTAACCACATTGTTATACCACTGCCATCAGGAGTAATAATAGCTCCATAAACAACAATTATAATTATTGAATACCTGAAATTTTTTCTCCAAAAGTTATGATCTATTAACTGTGATAAGGATATAATATACATTAGCAGTGGAAGTTCAAATGAAATTCCGAAAGCAATTAGAAATTGTAGGACAAAAGTTATAAAATCATTAATATTTAAAAATGTCTCTACACCCATTGATTCCCCATATTTGTATAAGAAATCGAGTGTAAAGGGAATTACAAGTAAATATGAAAATATTATGCCTATAATAAATAATCCTATGGTAGGAATTAACATTTTAACTAAGTTGATTCTTTTCTTTTTCTTTTCTTCTATTGCAGGTAGAATAAATTCATACATTTCTCTAATTAGTAGCGGCACGGAAATAATAATTCCTATTAGCGCGGCAACATATATTTGTGCAAAGAAAGCCTGACCAGGAGCAGTTTGAATAAGTTCAACTCCTACTGGAAGTAAAGACTCTCTCATAAAAGAGGTAACTTGTATAGCTATATTATTAAAAGGATTTGGATCAATAAATGGAAGATAAATAGTATTTGGAACATTCGTTATGCTTATATTAATTGGATAAACCTTGAATCCAAATGTAATACAAAATATAATAATTATTAAGATAATAATAGAAACCCTTAATATCCTAGATCTCATTTCAGACAAATGATCTCTTAAAGACATTTCTGTGGGCATTTGTTTAAAGATCTACTTAGTGAAATATATTTGATATCTATTTTAAATTAGATGCGTACTATATATTAATAAAAGAGACAATCTCGTTGATATTATTTGATAATTTTATTTTTGTTGTAAATGTATTATTTAATTAAATTATCAATTTGGATAATTAGTTATGACTATAGTTGATAAATAATCCTAATCATATCATTTGTGGATATCAAATATGTCGATTCAAGAATTTCTTCTCCCTGATGAAAATATTAGATTCCATAGCAAAATAAGTGTGAAATACGGTGAAAAAAAATATAACGTTTTGATTACAGATATGAGAATAATACTTTATGCACAAAGAGGACATATTTTAAAAACTGATGATGTTATTAGCGAACGGTTAGACAAGTTACGTGAAATAAAATATTGCGAAAAGGGATTAGTATTCAGAAGCGCAAAAATCTCAATTCAATCTAGTATAAATCTCGATATAGTTGGATCTTGCACAGAATTAAAACAATTATTTAATAATTTACAGGTCATAGTATATTGAATCTATTATAAATTTATTTCATTATTTGGATTTGTATCTTCAAAAAGGAAAATAATTCCTGTATTTAAAACAAGCACAATTAGATTTTCTATCTACTAAAATATTTATCTTATTTTTGAGTCATTCACCTTTCGATACATTTACTTTCCATGAATTAATTAAATATCATTTATTTTCGAATTAACCATGGAATAGGTTTATTTGTTTTTGTCATACCAACACCATTTATAAGAAAATGAATTTTTAATAATTTACTTAAATGCTTTTAGAATTTACAGGAGAAATAACCGATCCTATACATAAGTATATTCGTATTACTGATTTAGAAAAAAAATTAATAGATACTGAAGTTTTTCAAAGATTAAGAAAAATAAGACAGTTGGCAGGTGCTCACCTAGTATACCCGAGTGCTCAGCATACCCGTTTCGAGCATTCCATAGGTGCTATGCATTTGGCAGGACTAGCAGCAGAGACTCTTCTTGACAAAGGGTACATTACTTACAAAGAAGATGTTGAAAGTTTAAGGATAGCTGCCTTATTACATGATATAGGACATGGACCTTTTTCTCATCTTTTTGAAGAAGTTCTAAGGGAGAATGAGTCAAATAACCTCACTCATGAGATAATCGGAAAAAAAATCATCAAAGAATCAATAATTATTGATATTTTGGGAAAATATGGATATGATACTGACTATGTCTGTAAGCTTTCTTTTGGAGAGTCTCAAAAAATGTTTTATGATGAGATCATAGCAGGTAGTTTATCAGCAGATATTATGGATTATTTGCCCCGAGATAGTTTCTTTACTGGAGCAGAATATGGAAAAGTTGATTATCACAGGTTAATTAGTTCCCTTGAAGTTCTTTCAAATGATCACTTAGGTATCAATAAATCTGCAATTAATTCTCTTGAATCCATGTTAATCTCTAGATATCAAATGTTTAAAGCTGTGTATTTTCATAAAACGGTTAGAGCAGGTGAAGTAATGTTATTGCATTCTCTTATGAGTGCAGATAAACAGCTCAATTTTTCAAATTTTTGTATTGAAGAATATTTAGACTATACCGATGAAAAAACTATAGATATTATTTGTTCTTTGAAGGAAAATAAATTTGCTTCAGATTTGGCTTTGGATTATAAAAAAAGAAAACTATTCAAATGTGTTTATGAAAAATTTTTACAAAACAAACATAATGCCTTTGATAAAGAGTTAGCAGGGAAACAAATTAGAGATTTTTTGAGAGGAATAAGAGAATATTTGGATGTTGATGAAAGTTTCATATTTATTGATATCTCTCAAGCTCCTTCTATGCCACTTACTCCTTCCAAGGAAGAATTGAATTCAATAATGTTAGTTGATAAAGATTTAGAATTCGAAACGCCTACTTCCGCTATTCCATTAATTGATTCAATTACAGGTTTTTTGGATATGATTCGTATTTATACACCTGAACGAAATAGAGAAAAGCTTGAAAAAGTGTTGAGGAACATTGACCTTTAAAAGGTGATAGAAATGGTTGAGTATCCACAAAAAAAACGAATAGTAATAAAATTAAGCGGAAGTATTTTTAGTCTTTCTGATAACCATGACCAAGACAGTAATAACTATTACAATATCTTCAAACAGTATAGTGATGTTTTAATTAATCTCACACCTAATGTACAATTAATAGTTATTACTGGGGGTGGAAGTATAGCAAGACTTTATATCAAATTCGCAAGAAAATTAGGACTAGATGAAGCAAGCCTAGATTTGCTAGGTATAGCCATATCAAGAGTAAATGCAAAATTGCTTATCGCTTCTTTGGGTAATTATGCTTATCCTGAAATTCCTCAGTCACTAGATGATGTAGGTAGGTTTATTGAAAGTAATAAAATAATTGTTTCAGGAGGATTACATCCTGGACAGAGTACTAATGCTACCTCAGCTCTAATTGCAGAAAAGACAAGAGCAAGTGAATTTATCAATGCAACTGATGTCAAAGGAATCTATAATTCTGATCCGAGGAAAAATAATAATGCACAATTATTTGAAAAAATTGAATTAGGTAAACTACTAACTATGCTATTAAAAGAAAGTTCAATGGCTGGTGAATACGATTTATTGGATATCGTATCTTTAAAAGTAATAGAAAGGTCTAAAATTAGAACAAAAGTAATTCTCTCTGATCCGAAAAATATATCTAATGCTATACAAGGGAGAAACTATATAGGAACAGAAGTAGTGGTGTAAGTGTAAATGAAAAAAAAATCATGTTAAACTCTATACCCAAATTTCAATCTTGTTGATATTATACAAGGTTAATCATCAAAATGAATTCAGATTACTGTTTTGATTTCTCCATCAAATTTTATAAAACCATCAAGAACCATTTTTTCTACTAACTTATTACCTTCTTCGATTGTCATGGATTTAGATTGCGCTTTCGCATAGCCGTCTTTATCACAGATAAATAAAATCATTTCCCTACCGTTGTTCAAATTTCCAACTAGCATTTCTTCTCCTACTGGTTCAAATCCGGAACTTCCTTTTTTAATAGTATATGTTAACATGGAAAATCCTGTATACTCAAACAGTTTCATCTGAGCTTTTCTTGACCTTTCTTGTCCAAGGAACGCAGCTTTATGATATTGCATTAGGGATACTTTTGTATTGGTTTATAATTATTAATGTCTATCTAGTTTTTTAGAAATTATACTTTTTCACTAAATGCATATCTATTGAAAAAGTGTAATTCGATTGATTTAACACTTAAATTGTTATTGATATTAACAATATTTTGAAAGAAGTTTGATTACTTTAGATAATCTTTTGATGCAGATGCCTTTTGGTTTTGAATGGATATTTATTATAATTATTATAGTTGTATTATTCTTCGGAGTAAAAAAAATTCCTGAATTAGCAAAATCTTTTGGTAAGGCTACAGCAGAATTTCAAAAAGCCAAGATCGAAGCTAAAAGGGATTTGGATAAATATAAAAAAGAAAATACTGATATTGAACGGGAAAAACTTGAATCTATTGCAGAAACTTTAAGAATAGACTCTACTGATAAAAATAACGAAGATTTAAAGAAAGCTATTGAGAAGGAAATCAATAAAAACAAAAATATATAATATGCCAAATTTAATTTCTCCTTAAACAATTTATTATACTATTAAAATTTCATTAATAATGATTAATTCAGCTCAAGTTGTTGATATTGTTAAAAATTATGATAAGAAAAGTATCAACATTGGTATTTTGGGTAGTCATTCAGCACTTGAGGTGATGGATGGTGCTGTAGATGAATGTATTAGAACTGTTTGTATCTGCCAAAAAGGGAGAGAAACGCCTTATTTGAGATTTAAAAGGTTATCTGATACTGTAATAGTTCTAGATAGATTCATTGATATCATAAACCCCGAATATCAAAAGAAGTTAAGAGATCTGAATGTTTTAATGATAGCTCATAGAGCCTTTTCTGTATACATTGGATATGACAATATAGAAAATAACTTTTTAATACCTCTTTTTGGGAATAGATATCTGTTAAGAGCAGAGGAGCGTACAGCACCTAAAAATCAGTATTACTTGTTGAATAAATCTAGAATTAAACATCCAGAATTAATAAAACCTAATGATATATCAGGACCATCGATTGTCAAAATTCAGGAAGCAAAAAGGAAGCTGGAACGTGCTTTTTTCTTTGTTAATTCATACAAAGATTATGTTGAAAAAACCGAAATAAAGATAAAAAGTGGATTAATTAGTAGAACAGATTTAGAATCTGCAATAATCGAAGAATATGTAATTGGTACTTATTTTAATTTTAATTTCTTTTACTCTCCTCTACAAAAGGATCTTGAATTTTTAGGTATAGAACGAAGATTACAGACAAATCTTAATGATTTCACAACTTCTCTTACAGCAAAACAACAATTAGAATTAGATATTGAATTACAAAATATAGAGATAGGACACACACCTGCTAGCATTCGTGAATCAATGTTGGAAAAAGTATTTGATTTGGGAGATAAATTTGTAAATACTGTTAAAGAAGAATATCCCCCAGGACTTATAGGTCCTTTTTCTCTTCAAAGTATTATTACTAAAGATTTAGATATATTTGTATACGATGTATCATTTCGTGTTCCTGGAAATCCAATTTTATCTACTACCAGTCCTTATACAAAATATTATTATGGTACTACATTTGGAGTGGGAAGAAGAATTGCTATGGAAATAAAAGAAGCTATTTCCAACGATAGAATTAAAGAGATAATAACATAGATTTAAAATTCTCATACGATATCTTTAATAATATTAGGAATCTCTTCTAACTTCTTCACAGTATATGTGGGAATTTCATATTTAATTTCCGCGGATTGCAAATTAAAAAGAGAATCAGTAAATCTTATTGTTTTCATTCCTAATTGATTTGCAGGGAAAATATCAATATCCAGCCTATCTCCGATCATTATACATCGACTAGCGGGAAATCCTGTCAACTTGATTACGTCAAGAGGTAACTTCCAATAAGGTTCTTTCATTTTTTTTTTTGACGGAATCAACACTCTAAAGAGCGAAAGTATATTTGCATTCATTAAAGGTTCTAGTGCTTCTTCCGGTTGATTAGAAATTATACCGATCTCGTGATATTTTGACAGTGTTTCGACAACTTTTTTTGCACCATCATTAAGACAAAAGAATTTTCTTTTTCCATGATCTAAATCAGGTTTAATTTTTTTTAAAATGATTTTATCATAACCGATAGGAAGAATGAGTCTGCAAAGAGTGATGATTAATTCTTCTATTCCACCATTTCCAATCAGTCTATTTTTTATAATATTATTTCTTAACGTAATGTAATTTTTAGAATCTATTCTTCCACCAAATCCATTAACTAATTCTAAGAGCTTTTGATCAAAAAATTCGATAAAGTTCCATTCATTTATCAATGTTTGTCCCAAATCAAATATCAAAAATAGTTTTTTCATCAAATCTTAATTTAAGATTTTTATTTATTTATAGTTTAGATTCGAAAGCCTAATTCTAAAATTTCAAATAATTTAAATACTTGACAATCTTCTAGAATGTTTTTGCCTAATATTAAAATTTTAAGGCACTAACTTTAACGCTAATAATGGATTAATACATTCATTTTTCGTAATCGGTAGACTATTTAGAATTAATATATTATAAT
This sequence comes from Nitrososphaeraceae archaeon, assembly GCA_036380415.1. Taxonomy (GTDB): domain Archaea; phylum Thermoproteota; class Nitrososphaeria; order Nitrososphaerales; family Nitrososphaeraceae; genus TH1177. Next base: position 4,625 of record DASVEV010000193.1, on the reverse strand, counting down.
GTATAAGAATACTCCATTTTATTATTAATTATAAATACATAATATTAAAAAATCATAATTTTGAAATTGTTAAATATGTGGTTCGATTCAAATTTGAATTTTCTCTTGGATGGATAATAATTCTATACATATAACTAAAAACAAAAATAAAACATAGTATAGTTTTTTATTATAATGAGAATTGGAGTAATATCAGATTCCCATGACGATATAATTAATGTGAAACAAGCAATAAAAATTTTTAATGAATATGAAGTAGACTATGTAATTCATGCAGGAGATTATATATTTCCTGGTATTGTTCTTGAATTTAAAAATCTTCATAAAAATATAAAGTTTGTCGGTGTCTTTGGAAATAATGATGGAGAAAAAATTGGTCTTGTTAAAAGTTTTATAACAATAGCAGGGGATCTTAAGGGAGATTTCGGAGAGCTTAAATTAGATGATGAAATATTGGGAATATATCATGGAACAAATGAAGATATAAAAAGTTCATTAATTCGTGCTAATTATTATGATGTTTTGATATGTGGTCACACACATAAAAAAGATAATAAGAAAATTAATAGGACACAAATACTTAATCCTGGTAGCTCCCATAGAAATTTACAAAATGATGAATTAAACAAAAAAGCGTCTGTTATAATTTATTATACTGGAATAAAAAAATATGAGTTTATAGAACTTAGATAAATAAAGCTAGGAAATATCAGAAGAAATTTTCATCCTTCGAGTCTAAATACAATTATCGATAGTTTTTATTTTATTAATAATATGACATATAACCTAAATCCTATTTTTAAGTCAGCCGTTTCTTTATTTAAGTTTAATTTTTATATTTTGGAAATAAATATTTATTTTTAGACTCTATGTAGGCATTGGATTTCGAATTCAATTTTGCAAGTAGAGAACATATGTATATCCGGCAATGATTTCTGATTTTACAAAATTTTTGCGTAATTCAATCGCCTAAAGAATAATTTGTTCTTGTTTATACTTTACCTTACTCTTTACCATTATAATAAATGTATTTAAGATTTTGCAAAACATTATTTTATTATTTTAAAGAAGAATTATAATAATTCATCCTTATGTAACTGATCAAGGAGAGGTGTAATTTCTTTTACAAGTGCCTTCTCATCCAATACTATTTCTTTATATATCTCAAAAAGTACAGCCAAAAGGTTTCTATCTTCTCTGGATGTAGAGACTAAGCTCTGAATTAAGTTAAATTTTTTTTTATTATCTTCAATCCATTTTTTCCATCTGAGAGCCCTTTGAATACTGTTTTGTAAGCGAGTAATAGCTTCATCTATATTCAAATAATCAATGTCTAAAAGGTCCAATTTTAAAAATGGAACCATTAAATGACCACCTTGGACTTTTTCCTTATTTTCATTCATTCTCACAATAATATCTTCCTCTTCCATTTCACTTTTTCTTTGTATATTATATAGTGGATAGAAATACCCAGTGAGATTACCGTCCCAATCATAAATTTTGTAGACGGTGTCCTCATATTCACATTTCCAATTTCTTCTAGCTTTTTTTTCAAACAATTGATGTATTAATATTTGTATTACAATAAAAAAATTTATCTACTATAACGTAATTTTTTATTTCTCGTATCTGACATAAAGGAAGTTGAATAACAAACACTAGATTAGAACATTATTTGGAAATTGTACCCAAATCAAAAGAAATCCTATAAAATTAATACAACGAGTATTTTAAGATATCATACAAATTATAATTTGAAACAGTATTAGATAAATCGACTTAAACCGATTCATATTAAAATTTCTCTCTACTGTGTATTTCTGACAGATACAGATAGTTCATCAATAAGAAAAAAATCTTGATTTGTAGATAGCAAATCATAGGGTTTTATGGAATCTAGTCAGAAGATGTATATAATGTCTGAAGTTGTCTGATTATGAAGAAAAACTAATGAAATACTAATTAATTAAAATTTATATTAATCATCCAATAACATCAAATTAGTATTTTATATACAATCATAAATATTGTAAGAATTTACAAAAGAGAATCTTAATTTTGAGTGAATTATATAAATAGATGTTTATTTTATTATATTTATGGATCATAATCCTCATAATTCTACAATTTCATTAATAATAGGTATCTTAATTTTATCAATTTTTTCTTTAACTAATACCTATTCCCAAAATTCTGAAATGAGTGTAATAGTTAAACTTATTAATGCAGATAAATACTTAGCACAACCTTGGGATATTAATGGCCAATTGAGAGATAAGTATACAGACTTTGAAATCTCCAAAGATCAAACTACCTTTAAAGTTAGTGAAAACCAAACTATTCAATTAATAATTCCCCTATCTAATTCTACAGAAGATCTGAATAGGTATTCTATTTTTGTAGACGCCTCATCTACAATAGATGATATCGATGTTTTTGGTACCATAGATTCTCTGAAGAAAGAAGATAATCAAATTACATTAAGTCTTGCTAATGCCCGTTAACGGAAATTCATTATTTTTTATTTTTATTTCCTACAGTTTACCACTTTCTTTTATTAGAATCCCTGATATGATAATATAGATATTGTTGGACGTAACCTGAATATTCCCCAAAATAATTATGAATCTTTTCATGAACTAATTTGTACTCATTTTCTGATATTTTTTTACTTTTTATCATACTGCTATCTTCAAACATCCATCCGTAATATTGACATAAAGATCTATATACCCAAATATCTATTGGAAATGCTTCTGTTTTTTCTAAAGAAAATAAAAGAACACAATCCGCAATTTTATTACCTATTCCAAAAAGTTTAGTTAATTCTGATTTTGCATTAATATACTTCATATCTTTTAATGACTTTAGATCAAGATTACATTTGATTTCGTTTGATATTGATTTGACAAATTTAGCTCTATATCCCAAACCACATCCGATCAAGTCCTGAATAGACGCTTTACTCAATTCATTTACATTGGGAAATAAGTTAAAATCTATATCATTGTATGTTACTTTTTTACCAAATTTTCTAGAGATATTTTTGAGCATAAATTTTATTCTTTTTATATTAGTGTTACTCGCACAAACAAAAGAAATAATACATTGAAAAGGATCTTGTCGTATTAGTCTTAGACCTTTGTATTTCTTGTAAATGTTGAAAATAATTTGATCTTTGGATAGTGTTTTGTTTATTTTTTCCTGGTTATCGCATAACCTAAAAAAATGATAAATCCAATTTTTATTTTCTGGAAAAGAATTATAATCTATCTCCGTATTCTCTAATCCAAAATGGTGTTTTCTATTTTCATAGAACTCGTATAATTCTTTATCTTTGATAGTTATTTTTAAAACATAATTTCCATCTATTCCATACCAGGAATTGTTATATTTCTCCCATAGAAAAACTTGTCCACTGTTAATTGTTTTTATAGGATCCAAAGGGACAAGATTCTTTTTGTTATATTTAACAGTCATTTTATATCTCATTCTAAGTTATAAGAAAATATGTTAAAATTCTAATTATTTATTTTTTTTAAATCGTTTTGTAGTGTATCTATTATCTTGGGAATTTCTTTTTGAGCACATCCAATACAAAAATATTGAAGTGATAGTGGATAAGTAAAATATTTTACGTTTAATATAATATCTTTTTTACAAGATGTACATTTTTTAAGTTTAAATGGATCTGTATTTTTTATTATCAATGTTTGAATTATTATATTCAATTAATTTTAAATTTACTATTTTTTCATTTAAATTTTAAAAATATCACCAGAATCCGGGGCAATCGCATCAAATCCATATTTCTCCTTTATTTCCTCTGCAAATTTTATACAAGAACTCCCATCTCCATGGACCGTCAGTACTTTTGGATTTCCTTTTATATTATCTAATATTTCAAATAATTCATCTCGACTGTTGTGACCTGAAAATTCAAATTGTTTTACTTCTGCTAGACATTTTTTTATTTTCCCGTTTAATTTAAAAGTGCCTTTTTCAAGTAACATTCTTCCCGGCGTGTTTTCTCCTTGATAAGAGACAAGAGCAATACCACTCTTATCCGACATCATGATATTTTGCATATAAAAAATAGCAGATCCTCCCACTAACATTCCTGCAGGAGAAATAATTACGCAAGGTTCTTTTATCGCTCTTCGTCTATTTTTCCAATCTCTAATCCATTCTACTTCTTCTATGTATTTTTTGAAAACTATGGGATCTCTTATATATTCAGGATATTTTAACATAATTTCATTTACTTTAAGTGCCATTCCATCCATAACGATTTTATGAGGAAATTTATTGGCTTTGAAAACACATGCTATCTCCTGAGCTCTTTCTACTGAGAAAGCTGGAATAAATAACGTTCCGCCGTTATCAATTATTTTATATGCAAATTCTAATAACTCTTTTTCTGACTGTGATCTCGGCATTTGGTTAGTTTGTGAATAAGTACTTTCAATTACCATCAGGTCTATTTCATCAATATCTAAATCTGCAGGTCTCAAAATCTTAGACCCTCTTGTGTTAATATCCCCAGTATAAAATATTCTTTTTCCTTTATTTTCAACAACAATTGTTGAGCCTCCTAAAACATGTCCAGACTCATAGAGTGTTAT
>DASVEV010000192.1:0-4307 GCA_036380415.1 Nitrososphaeraceae archaeon | reverse complement strand
TCCTAAACCTTGACTATGAACAACATATCCAGCTAAAGGAAAAATTAGCTCACTTGGTATTATTGGAAAAATGGTCTCTATGAATGCCGCAATAAAAATACCAAAGTAACCAAGGTTGTAAATTAAATTTGTAACAGAATTAATGATGTTATCGATGATATTAGTAAAACTAATCGCTAGAATTATTAAAAAGCTGTAAATAATCAAATATAACTAAAGATAAAAATTAATTGGCTTAATAAAACTTTTTAGTGGTATAATGAGCTAAGTTCGAAAATTAGTGATGGGTGCTTTTCTCATGAGAATGTTTTCGGTTATTTCGTGTTGTATAAACTCCTAAAGCTATAAAAGCAAAACCAAGAGCTAAAATCAAGTAATCTGCAGGTAAAATAATAGCCCAAACTTCGTTCATAGTTGCAGCGAAAATAAAAATAAGAGCCAAGCAGACGAATGCTATCCCAGCAAGCATTTCTGCGTTAATCCTTTCCATCCAAATCAAATAGATACTTGACATTATAAATATTAATATTTTTATTTCTCAATTATTTCATATTATACTTCGAAATAAATGAGTGTTTATTTATTTATATCTAGTATATAATTTTATACATTTAGTTTTATCAAATTTAACCATCTATCTTAATATCTTTTTAAAGTATTTTTAAATATGATAATTTCCACATTAAAGTTTATTTCTATTATACAATTAAACTGGAATCAGTTAATAAGGAGAAAATAACTTGCCAAGGAAATTAGCAATATTTATTTTCTGGTTGGTAGGTTTTGGGATTGGATTTGGAGGTTATTTATTGTTTCCAAACATTATTAATTGGTTTCAGACAAATATGCCGCAATTTTTAGACGCTTCTATCATAGGTGCTTTAATCGCTGGAATTATAGGATCTGTATTAAGTACTATAACAATAATTAGCTGGGCAAATAGAACATCATAAGGTAGAAATATTTCTATAGAAAATAATATACAAAAAATAGTTTCTTCTAATTGCATTTGGCATACGTGCATATTAGTCTATTATAAATGAATTTTAGACACGTTTATTTAATCATGTTATTATACAATTACTTGTATCATTTCAATATTTCTTATTTACATTTCCTTATTTGATAATGTAAATTTATTTTTGAATAAATAGAAATTTGGTGTTATGTTTCAAACTAAAACGTTACAATCTTTAGTGGTCTGTTATCCATAATCGGATATCTTTATTTCTCTTACACCAAGCAAAAATTTAGGACATCTTATGTTAACAATCTCACATAATTTCTTGAATTTCTTTTTTTATCATTTTCAGCCTCTTTAACATTGCAATTTAATTTAATATATTTTTTGATAATACCAAAAGTGATAATAAAAAAAACTGTATGTAGAAATATGTTTTGTTTCCTTATTTGAATTGATTAGGTGGTTCTCATATGTTTCATTTTTATCGTTTACTTTAAAACATTTTTTATTTATTAGTATTGAATATTGAAAGAAAAATAATATTAATTTATAATCCTCTTAACAAATCTAGCCTACCAATAATTTTTTTCTAACTATTACGTTTAATCTGTGATTTAATAGTCATGCTTAGGAGATCATATTCTGATATGAAATGTAAAGATGCCCAATCTTAGGTAACCAATCTTAGGAAATAAAACAATAGATAGTTAATTTAATTAGTCTTTTGGATTTTGCTTATCATTATTTGCTTCTTGATTATCATCCTCGACATTCTCCGCTGTTATCGCAGGATTACTACTTTCTACAAATACGGGCATTGTGTATGTTATTTGTTCATTATTATCAAAAAAGGTCCTTATTTCTAAACTTTTTAATCCATCTGGAGAATTATTTGGAATATTAAATGTTGAGATGTCTATTTGTTTAATTGGATATATCTCAGTCTCATCTTCTGTATCATAATCTATTAAGTATGCCTTAATAGTCAAAGGTTGTTTTTCATAAGATAATGTTATATTATCTCCAGGTTTTAAAGTTAGTTGTGTATCTATATCACTTCTAGTTTCATATAATGTGGGAGAGCCAATTTTGGTCACAATATTGTCTTGTGATTTATTTGATTGTGATCCTTTTACTTTATTAGTAAAGTTAATTTTAGAATACATAAAAGGCTCCATTTCAACTTCTTTTTCTCCAAAAATTATAACTAATGATGGCACTTCTTTTTCTGGATCCTTTATTACCTGAATACTGTCATCATTTCCTATATTCTCTAATTGTGCATATATATCATTCTGAAAATAAAAAATAGTAAACAAAAACGAAATAATTAGAAACGGGCCCCATACTAGGGATATTTTATTCATTTTTTTAATTTTATTGTTTGCCTTTTCCAGTGTATAATAGCTACAAGTGTTCATTAAAAACATTATATATTATAAAGTTATAAATGTAATTATAATATAATATTTTATCCGACCGTAAGTTGTTCTAGGATTGTTTTTTTGATTTGGTCATAACATAATAGCTATGAATAGTTATTATGACTGCAGCCAAAAGCATTTGAGTTGCAAAGTACAAATTCCATGGAGTTTCAGGCATTGGGTAATTTATTATTTCACTATTCGGATCAAAAATATTATTAAAAAGGTTACTAGTAATAAGGGAATTCCATACTATAAAATTGTAAAATAATTCGTAAATTGTTATTGTAGCAGCAATTATACTAATTATTTGAATAAACGTTTTAATCCTAACTTTGAGATTTCTAATTGCCTCCTCATAAATTTTAATAGAAGTGAACCAAGCTATCAAGGAAAAAACCATCAAGTAGGTGACTAGTTTAATAGTACCTTTAAATGGAAACTCGGTTTCTACTAAGGTATCGCCTATTATTATTTTTCCTTTTGTTATGAAATTAGTTGCGCTTTGATATCCGCTATAGGAAGTTATTAGCAACATCATTGATACGCTAAAATAGAATAGGATTAGTGTATTTTTTTTTGATTTTATAAGTCTATGATTAACTCTTATGAAATTCAATTATTACTAATATGATATTACTATAGTTATCTTTCTATATCTTGTTATTTGTTTATTACATAAAAATCATAATTATGAATTTTCTTAATAGCATTCATCTTATTTCTCCAATAATATTCAATAATCGAATAAAATGCAGGAAAGGTTTCTAAAATTCCTAATACTAATGAAAGAAATACTGCTTGAATATGCAAAATTATTTTTTTTGATAAAGGATATTTGTTATTATGTTTCAAATTTAGGAAAAGCCCTATCTGATAAGATAATAGCCACATTATATACGGGAATATTAATAGAATAGAAACAGGACCTATATCAATAGGATAAATACTGTTATTACTTGCCATTTCATTTATTTTTAATGTAATTTCAGGAAAAGATGATGGAAAAAATGAAGAAGTTATATACTGAGCCCAAATGATTGGATTGGATATATTTTGATCGACTAGTATCTGAATAGATGTTGGTAGCATCGACATAAATGTTATAACATACAATATTGCAGAGGCTATTCCTGAAATGAAACCCATAAAATAACTACTTAACTTAAAAGCAATTTTGAATCGATGCCAAAAAGGAAATTTGTTGATATTCTGTAATGATCCTAGGATCCATCTTCTTCTTTGCATGAAATGATCTTTAATATTTAGAGGAGGTTGTTCTAATAAAATACCTCCATGCCATCCCAGTGCTTTTTTTCCATATCTCTCATAGAGTTTGTACCCAAAAAGCTGATCCTCTGCTAAAGTTGAGCCAAAATTCCATCCAATAGAATCCTCGGCATCTGATCGAACGAGCAAATTACTTCCATGCATATGAAGAGGAGGAGGATTCCTCATTTGAGATACGCAATCATAACATCCAAATGGTCTAACTGATTCTGCTAGTGCGGTAATTGGATTCGCTAATTCAAATTTCAATGGATATACAATAGGACCCTCTGATGCAATTCCTTTGTCCTCTCTAATATATTTTAATAACGATAGTAAAGTTTGATTAGTAACATAACTCTCGTCATCCATGTGAAATATCCAAAATTTGTTAGTATTTTCTCCTGTTTTCCTTCTGTATTCTACAGCAAATTGTAATGCTCTGGATTTTTTAATAGCATTTGTATTATATTTTTTCTCTACCGTAACTATTTCACAATTCTTTAAATGATGAAATTTTTGTTTATCGTTTTCATCTTCAGTTACAATTGAAATTTTATAATTAGAATAATTAATCTTTATTGCTGCATTTATAATCGAATAAATACCTCTTTCTACAACCGTTATTTTAGTTGCAGATCTAGTAGTAA
>DASVEV010000191.1:0-5970 GCA_036380415.1 Nitrososphaeraceae archaeon | reverse complement strand
TACATTTTTAGAAGTGTCAACTTGTTGTATCTTTTCAGATTGAGGAGTTGGTACTACATAGCTCACAGTGTGAATTTGTTGCATCACTTGAGGATTTGCCACTGCAGCTTTGAATATTAGATTCTCTGCTTTTAATATACTAACTTGAATATTTGTAATAGTATTCAATGATTTATCAATTTCTGATGTAGATATAGCAGCTATAGCTTTATGTATATTATTTATAAATTTAGTAGGAGGAGATGGTTTTAGTAATACCAATTGTGTTTCTAAATCCATAACATCTTTTAATGCTTGTTTGATATTACCATCAACTATTGCTAACTGTGCGTTCATCAAAGTATTCTTTAATGCAACTATATCTGTTTTCATTAAAGTCTGCGCAGTGAGATTTGCGTTTTGATTTTGCTGTTGTTGTTGAGATGTCGTTTGATTGGCAGATGATGAGTTAGTTTGAGCTTGTACGTTATCAAACAATGATATAATAGAGAAGAGAGCAAGTGGAATTATTAGATAGACGGCGATATTATGACATTTCATGTAAATAGCATACTAGAGATTATTTATATGATTTGTGAATAAAATCTCATATAGAATAACACATAAAATTCTCTAAAAGTTTCTCATAATACTGTTTTAAATTATTTTATATATTAACAAAGTAAATTATGATATATAAAAAACCAATTTCATAATTTATACTATTAGTATGACAGACGATTGACTCTGTGGATATTCTTATATCAAATTTAAGAATGTATTTAGCTTTTATTGTTAGAAACTTATTTTAAAATAAAGATAATTGTAAAATATTAGTGTATAATTTCATACAAGTTCTGTGGAATGGGATTGAAACAATTAAAGGAATCAAAATCCATGGAAACCCAAAAATTGTACCAGATGACCCCGAAGGAAGTATATGTTTCTTCTATAGAAATTGAATTACCTTATACTCCAAAAGATGTCCAAGCATTAGGAGGATTAAAAGTCGAATTTGTAAAATACCAAGTTATGAAATATCTGAATAGATTAACAGAGACAATAAGATTCTCAACAAGAAGATATTGGATTAAGATGATTTCTGAAAAGGATATAGAAATCTATGATATTGAATTTGAAGAAAATAACTCTCGAGGATGTAATTAAATGTAAAGGTAACGTGACCTACCTTTACACTATACATAAAGCCGTATAAACTCCCAAATTTTTTTTGGTAAGCATTATTTGTCAATCTTCTTAAAATTCTTTATGTTATTGATATAGTTTAACCGATAAAATTCTCATAGCACAATATGAAAAACATACTATGAATTTAAATACATAGTATTACAACATATGGATTTCACATGAATCTAAAACCAATAAAAACGATAATACAATTTGCTTTCAGTGGTTTCAGTCTATTTTTTATTGCTATGTTATTTTTTATTCTAGTTCATGATACTCTAACAGGTGAATCTTCAGTCACAACAGAATATTGTGCCAAGTATGGCTTTTTAGCATCACCTGATTGTTGGTAAAATAAATAGATGGGTGTTAAAGTTAACCCTTAACACCCAGTAATTGAAGTTCAAGACCATGCTTGAACATGGATAATAGGAGAATATAAATAAAAAATTGTTGATATTAGAATATTATTTAATGTTAGAATTCATTACTAAATAAATGATTCTATCAATAAAAGCATCTTTTTATAAAAGAAAAATTCTATAGACAAAAGGGAAGTATTAGAAATATCAGTATAAACAAATTCCTAATTTTACCCGGTATAGCATTATAGAATATTTTACGAAAATATTAAATATACCATATAGTTGTACCAAATAAGATGGTAGAAAAGGGTTACATTAAATGTCTATATATTTTTATTGGAATAGCATTTGCTGTTAGCATATTATACGTATCTTCTTCTTATGGATCAGCATTTGCACAAAAAAATGATAAAGAGGAGAAAGAGGATAAAGACAAGCTCATAGTTAAAGCCAATATTAATTTAAAAAATGTAGATATGAAAAATACCAAATTCATACGAGTTATAGGTTTTATAAATGGTGAAGAGGTCAAACAAGATATTCCTATATCTTCTATCGATAAGACAAAGAATAAACTAGATGTTGAATTAAAAGTAAATAAAAAAAATGACATAGTTGAAGCTAGTACACCAGATGAATTCTTTGTATGTGCATATCAAGTAGGAGATGTAGAAAATAATTATAATTCCTTGGCAAAATTTGATTGTAATGAAGGCGATATTTTAAGCACAAGTAAACCAACACCTGCTCGTTTGTTCCAATTGGGCTCACACGTATATGAAAAAACTCAAGCAGTTTATGGAGCTAATGTAAATAATACTGGAAGTGGCTCAAATATTGACAAAGTGAAAATAAAAATACTTGCTCCTTTGGCAGATAAAAAAGATACAAAAAAATTAGTAATTGCTGCTATGATAAAAGGTCAAATACAGTCTGAAGTTATAGAAGATGTACAAGCAGAACTTGATAAAAGCAAAGGCAGTACAATACAAAGAACTTTTACATTTGATAGAGACACAGATATAGGCAAAATTCAATTTGGAGATAGATATCATGCTTGTGTTGCTAGTGATGATTTGAGTCCTCCAGAAGGCCAAGAATGTGAAAAGAGAGTAATTAAACACTTTGATAAATCTAACTCGTTACCTGCTAGATAGATATAGAGAAAAAAAATCAATTGAATATTGCTGTATCTTTGTGTATAGAAATTATCAAATCTTTTTAATTTAATTTTCTTTCAATTTTCTAATTTATGTTTCATTTTTAATGACATAAACTATATAAGCAAAATAGACTTCATATATAGTACTTAGTTATGGAAGATAGTAAATTAAAATTCGTGGTGCATGGTAGAAAAGAAGGAGATAAATTTGTATTAGAAGGAATTACAAATTACATATCACAAAGTCTGGATTCATTTGATGATAAAACCATAATAGTAACATTTGAAAAGCCTGTCCAGACCAATACTATAAAATTGGATGTTGGTAATTTATTTAACTGACAACATCTTTAATAAGAATAGAAAATTAAAGAATTATTTTTTGGTTGTGTTGAATCATCGGATGTTGTAAATGAGTGTTAATGTTATCGCTTAACAGCCATTACTAAAAATCTGAGTGCTTAACAATCTAAGCAAAATTTGCATACATTTCGACTTATGTATTATAATAATTAAATAGAATAATATTCAATATCTTTTAAGATGTTATCCACACTAGCTAGAAAAAACTCTATTAAAAAAGTATTAAAATTGGTATTCAGTGGTTTAGGTATATTTTTTATTAGTATGTTAATTTTCATACTTATCCATGATGTAATGACCGGTGAATCTTCAACAACAGCAGAATATTGTGCCAAGTATGGGTTTTTAGCATCTCCTGCATGTTGGTAAATAAATGGATAGTAATTATAAACAAAAACATTAAAGGTACTAAACACGTAATATTCTCTATTAAAAGTTCCATTCAAAAAAAGATTGAGCTGGTGAGGATTGACGAAACTGGTACAAATTGAGCCGCCAATCGCCTTTATTTGACATCTCCAAAACGACATCAAATATATACTGAAAAAATTATTATTGCATTAAAAATGTAACTGATAAAAGATTGAAAGAAGCTGAAAATTCTTAATTACTTCAGTATTCATTATGCATCGCCCTCCTCTCTTAATCTTCATCATCATGTTGCTCATCTGCTTCTTTATTATATTCTTCGATATCTTTGTCATCATCATCATCATCGGCATAAGCTTGTAGACCAAAATATTTGATATATAAAAGTCCATTGTTTTCAACTAAATTAGTACCTATTTGAAATGGAGACCCAGTCGTTAAAATTATACTAATAAATGCCAGTACAATTATTCCTATAACTGACTTTTTAATTATCATAGGGGTAATTATTATATGATTTTTCACTATAAAAGATTTTTTATTTTAAGTTTCTATTTCCTAAATTTCTAATTTGATATTTTTTAAATATCTACTTTTGAGAATATGATGTCATTATATCTAAATAAATTATCGTATCAAAATAAGCTATTGTAATTAGGTTATGGTGTCTTTACATTCTAAATTTTGAGATAAATTAATTAAAAATGTTATAATAAAACACCAAAAACAATGTAACTTGCCATTTCTGTTGTTAAGACTTTTAGGTTATTTATAATTTATAAATTTATAAATTCCAATACAATCTCGTTCTACAGTATATTTTCATGATATTATCCGTGTTTAATGCAAAATAGATGGTAACAGGGGTAACCAATTGATAACATAAAATAACAAATGATATCATTTAATAACTACTTTTTTTAGGAGCTTATTATAGTATGCCTGAAATGGTTTTGAACAAATTTGAAAAGGAAAAAAGAGTGATAGAATTGCATTTACAAGGTAAGACAATAAGGGAGATTGCAAAAGAAGTTTCATATGTCATTTAGAGATATTTCTAATATAATAAAAGCATATGAAAAAAAAGCAAGATTACAAGGAACTAAAAAAGAAGAACAAGAAAATAATCAAAAAATTAGAAAAGTATCTCTAAGTAGCCAAGCTTTTATTCTCTACCAAGAAGGTAAAAAGCCTTCTGAAGTCAAAGTTTTACTTGATATTCCATTTAAAAAAACTATGGTATACTGGTCACAATATTTAAAATCAATAAGAATGTTCGAATCTTTTGAGTTTTATCAGGAGTTTAGTTATGATATACCTACATTCTTATCAATAAATAATTTAATAAAAAGAAATAACATATCTGGAAACAATATTGTAAACGTTTTAAGAGCATCTACTGATATTATTAATTTGAACCAAACAATTACCAATCTCAAGGCAGAAATCAATAGATTAGAAGGAAAAAGAATTAGTTTATCATATTATTCTCATTCTAGCTATAGTTTACAACCTTTACCCTTGAATAAACCGAATTATAATTACTATCGTTATTAGATTTATTTGTAACACATGTCATAGATGTTATAGTTTCTGTAAAATATGATATATCTCTGAATTCCTATTTCTCAATGTTTCAAGTTTCATTGGCGGGATTCTTTTCTGATTGGCAGTGTTTAAAGCAACTTTACTAGATATCTTGGATTAAAATCAAGCTTTCTTATTGAGTCACACTTCTTTAACCATTCAATTAGAATATCAAATGATTCTTGATATGATAACATTTTGATATTTATAAGATAGGGAGCTAAAATAAGACTGATTTATAAGGTATCTTCTAAAGTCTCGTAAAAGAAATGAAAAAAATGTAACTGAGGTTTTCCAAAAGCTGACAGAGTTACTAAGAAATGCTGAAAATCAAGGTTTCAATGTAAAAGAGTTAGAATTGGAAGTAGATAAAGAAGATGAAGAAGAGAAAAAATAATTAATAAGCAAAAATCAAATTCTATTTTTAAGATTTTATCTATTCGACTATTAGTTATACATTTTCAAGGTTTTTTTTATCATTTTTTAAATCTTTTTTCTCTTTTTTCCCAAACAGTTTACTAAATACATTACAGAACATAGTAATATATCTGCAAAAAGCGTATATAAGGCTTAAGTATTGCTATATTGTAAATAAAATTCAATTTATTGTAAATATTACATATTTTCTTTTTTCTTTTTCATATGCCTTATTAATTTTATTTTTGGCCTTTTTTTCTTTTCATTCTTATCATCTTTGATGGAATAATTAATTCGTTTTTGTATTTCCAAGCATAAAATCATACAGTGTGAACATTTTCTTTGTATTTGAGTTCAAGTTCATTCTATATTTAAGTTGTTAACTTTTAAAATTAAAAAATTACTTTGCGTATCCTACTTTATCAGCTAATCCTACTACTTCTCTACCCTTATTTGTTAAAGAATTATAAATCCTTGGTTTCCCTCGTCCAGGAGATTTTTCTTTTTTTACTTTTCTTTCAATCAAACCTAAATTTGTTG
>DASVEV010000190.1:0-4291 GCA_036380415.1 Nitrososphaeraceae archaeon | reverse complement strand
ACTATAGGATGGCTCTCTACTTTACATGAATCTAGAATATTTCTATTTAGCAATTCCAATAACTCTAACTCATCTGCTGCCTCTATTACAAAAAAATGACCACGTTTATCTGCAAATTGTCCTCCAGTTAGTAATTTTCCTGAATTCATAATTGTTTTAATTTGTGATTTAATCAACTCCGTTTGTCTTTTTAAATCTTCTTCTTTATGGATAGTTTCAAAAACTTCGGTAGTTATTAGAAATTTCATTAATTTAGTATAATAATTTATTAATTTATATTTTATCATAGTATCATCTAACATACGAATACCAAAATAAAAAATTATAATAAAAGATATAGATGATAGAATGGTTCAATCGCCTCTAATTCTATATACCATTTTTTTGCACATGGCAAAATTTTCTTCAAATAAGTTACCAGACAGCTATACTAGTTTTCCGATCCCGATCTCAATTTTTCATGTTATACTTGAAAAACCTAAGAACCCGTATATAATTAACTAGATAAGTTATTTTAATTGTTTATTATAATACTTGGAATATTAGTTTTATAAAAAAATTATAGCGAGTAAAACACTTCACCATAATAAAAAAAATTATTCTAAATTTGGTTATCTAGGCTACTTTTTTTTATCTATTATTTCATTTCTATTGCTATTTGTGTATCTAATTTCTTTTTTTGTAAGTGGTTTCTAACTATCAAAGCGACAACCATTGCTGCTCCGCCTAATGCTACACTTGCAATTGCCAATATTTGTCCTCCATCAATAACACCTAAACCTGTTGCTCCATATGTACTGCCTATAAGACCAAAAGTCACGTTTTTTATTATATTCATATAGTATTATACCATTCCGTAATATATAAACTAGGGACTAATTATATTTATAGTGCTAACTTTTTTTTCTAACTATAAATTATGATTTATCAGAACTTGAACAATTTTATAGTTTAAAGTGAAAATGTTATGCTTAATTGTAATTGTTTAAGATACAAAATTATTATCACCAAACTTGTTTAGATGCAATTTTTTTTATTTAACAATTATAAAATAAAATGATATAAATATTAAATTTATTCTTGGATTTTAAACCCTTGATTTATGCCTTCAGTTGATTTATATACCTTCAGTTTTGTATTTCTTTTTTTAATATATTTTAAAATTAGATTTAAATGGCTATAACTGTACTTTATCATTTTTCCATTTATGTTCTAACTCATAATGTTGTTCTAATCCCTCAGTAGTATCGAATGATATTCCACATTCTTTGCACTTTGTTTGGTCTGGATCTATATCTGACATCAATAAATAATTAATAGTCTTTGTATTTTTATATTATGTTTTTTATTTATCTTTTATTTATCATGCAATATATTTGAATTTTGTCTTGCTAGGTTTCATGATATTGTATTTCATTTTTTACTATTTGTTAATAACAAATTGTGTTAAAATAATTTTCGTACTCTAGATTAGCACATTCGAATAACTTATTTATTATAATTCTTTGGAGATATTTCGCTTCTATTGAATTGAATATTTAATAAATTTATATGAACACTGTTCTGCTAAAAAATAATAGTGGACAATAAAAAATAACTGTAGTTTAACTACTACAGTATTCTTCATTTTAAAGTAATTTTATAAAATATTTTTCTACAATCTTAATTAAATATAATGACTTATATATAATATGCCAAGAGGTGTCAAGAAAGGAGTAAATACCAAAAAATTTGATAGCTGCGTTGAAAAAGTGAAAGACACATCAGGAAAGAAAGTCAATCCCTATGCAGTATGTAATGCTACTATGAGTAGAAAAACAAAAAAGAAAAAAGACTAAAGTAAAATAATATAATTTATACTATATAGTTTATTTTTTTAATAATATTTATTAATTCAGTTATGGAAAAAAGACCCTTAAATTATAATTGCAATAACTTGTTACAATTTATTTGTACTAAATTTAAAATTAATTACGAAATTTCTAAAACATGTGCAAAAATAACTGTTATATAATATATTACCTAAATATAGTAACACAATGAATAAGAATAATATTCCTTATTACAAAGAAATAGTAAATACTGTACTTCCTATTTTTCAGTTTTTTTTGATATCCCAATTGGTCTATAATAATAACACATTTGCACAATCGAAATTAATAGAGCAATTATAGAAAAAGGAGCAAATAACCATGTCAATCAATCAACAGAAAAATACATCACAGAATCCTATTTCAATACGGGAATTATCAGCAGATGAGCCTCTGGGTGTGTTAGAACCAGTCGTGTATTTTAACGGAGCAATGCCAACAGGTGTGACTGTATCACAACAGGGACGTATTTTTGTCAATTTTCCAAAGTGGGGTGATGATGTACAATTTACGGTTGCTGAGATAAAGAATGGCAAGGCGGTTGCCTATCCTGACGAGGTTTTTAATCAAACTGACCCCGATGATCTTGCCAAGGCACTGGTATCAGTGCAATCCGTAGTTGTCGATCCTATGGATCGTCTATGGATTCTCGATACAGGTAGTCCTCTTTTCCAGCCGACAAAATATGGAGGCCCTAAGATGGTCTGTGTTAATTTGACCAACGATCAGGTTGTTAAGAAAATTCTCTTTCCTCAAGACGTGGCTTTCCCCACTACTTATCTAAATGATGTACGTTTTGATCTACGACTAGGTAGCGAAGGTATAGCATTCATCACCGACTCATCCCAAAAAGGACCAAATGGAATCATCGTTGTGGACTTGGCCTCTGGTGAGAGTTGGCGCCGCCTCAATGATCATCCCTCAACTAAGGCAGAGAACTTACAAACTTTTCTTCCGATTGTAGAAGGGAGACCCTTTCTCGAGCATCAACCCGATGGATCAATAAAGCAAGGTGCTAGCATGGGTTCTGATGGCATTGCAATAAGCGAGGATGGTTCTCGTCTATATTATTGTCCCCTTGGTAGTCGTAAGCTTTACAGTGTGGACACACACGCACTAGCCGACCGATCCCTCGACGAGCGAAAAGTCGTCGCTACTGTGACTGATGAGGGAGATAAGGGTGGAGCCGCTGATGGGCTGGAATCAGATGCAACCGGTTATATTTACTCTACAAATTATGAGCACAATTCTGTTCTGCGTCGTCAGCGTAATGGTGGAGAATGGGAAACTGTAGTACATGACCCGCGTCTCTTATGGCCTGACACACTCTCTGTAGCCGCGGATGGATACCTCTACGTTACTGCCAACCAGTTGCATCGCCAGGCACGCTACCAAAAAGGACACGATTTACGCCATAAACCTTACACACTGTTCCGAGTACATATTAACTCTTCACCGGTTCTCCTGAGGTAAGATGCAGCTCGATAATTTACTACTAAATATAATAATAAACCATAACTAATTCCTATTTCTAATATCTATTACATTTAATAGATAAAATTATAAAGTTAATAATATAGAAATAAAATAGAATCTATTTCCTAACTAGTCTATTTTTTATATTAAAATGATGATGAACTAAAAGGAAATTTATTATCATCATAATTATTTATATATACAGAATTTGTGAGTAGTAATTCGTATATGGATTTATATCTACAGCAATTACATTTGAAAAAATATTCATGTTAACTAAAATTATGATTATTAATAGTCCTATTAACAAAAGTCCGAACATAATTGCTGACATTAGCATGATAATCACTGAAGATTCTAATTATTATATTAGATATAATGAATTATTCAGGAACATATAATATATAATTTTTATTATTTAATACTTATTAGATTATTCAATTGCTAATTATTATTAGTAATATCAATGCTGAAAAATGTTACTTTTTGACAACACACTATATTATAATAATAACAATCTATCCTCATTTCTTTTGTTATAGAATATGAAAAGAGAAAGGTTAGTAGCAAACTATAATAAATAAATTCCCAATGCTATTCTGGATTAAATCCACACATACACTATCTGGAGAATGTTCATGCAAGGTGTTAATACCCATTCTCCGGATTAGTAGTAGTATGTTATACTTTTAAATGAAACTTATTGTTGAGTTTATTCTGTTTGTGTACTATTAAGTTTATCAAGCGCACAACCGGAGGAGAATTAACCTATTTTAATACAATTTGTACTTCCCTGATATTTTTTCATTTAACAAGAATTCAAATTCTTGAATGAATCTTTTCTGAATAAAGAAGGATATTATTCTCTTATTTTGTCCAGACAATAAAACCGATGAGTATCTAAATTATATTTTATCTGTGTCTTGTGCTCCTTACACATCTGC
>DASVEV010000189.1:0-3376 GCA_036380415.1 Nitrososphaeraceae archaeon | reverse complement strand
CCTGAAAGTACACTAAACGATTCTAATAGTATGTTTCCTGTACACGGTGCTATTACCCCACCCTCAATTGTTCATTTTGCTTTAGAAATTAATATAGCAGATTATGAAAAATGGAAAGATCTTTTACAAAAGAACCAAATTAATATTGAAAAAGAATTGAAAATTGGAAATAGCAAATCAATTTATTTTCGTGACCCTTCTGGAAACGTAGTTGAATTGATAACTGAGAATGCTTGGCCAGTAGATAATTAATATCTATTACTTCCAATACTTTGTCTGTAGTATAGGTTTGCCAATAACTTAAAAGAGAGATATGCTATAAATCATAACTCAAAAGTAGATATCTATTAGAAACCTAATTAGGATTGGAAAGAAATAAAGAGAATACAAGGAACTAAAATAAAAGGATTTTATAGTAATATTTTATAAAATATAATTTGATATTTAAATCCATAAAACTTTTTGGAATTATGGCAAGAACTCTTTATAGATAACATTCTCTCATTAAATTCATGAGAATTTTTATAGCACTACTAACTATAGTATTGTCAGTTGTTGTCTCAACATGTTCACTCTATAATCCACAACAGCTAATTATTTCTGAACCTATAGATAAAAATTTAACTAGTTTGACTTCTTCAGAATCAATCCATCATTCTGTACTGCAAGTTGAACAGATTAAAACTATCCCAGACAAAGTTCATGTAGGAGATGAATTTAGTATAAATGCAACTGTTAAAAATACGGGAATGTATCCTGTCACTTTCATAGCAAATCTTTGTGACTCTGAACTGTATGCAGAATTTGACAATAAAGTCGAAGAAATACGTGCTCCTGAGTGTAAGATGATGTCAGAACCAGTTATATTAAATGCAGGAGAACAAGTGATAGTTCAACGTATTTCAGGTATATCAGGTTTAACATATAAAGCCCTAGAAGAAGGGCAATCTGATGCAAAGGTTATTCTTCCATATAAAATAAATATATCTGAAATAGTAACAGTAGATAGTTTAGTTGGCAATAAATTTAATGTTACTATAAACCAAGAACCTTCTAATTTGTGATTTAATATCTACATCTTTTTACAATAAAATGATTATAAGATTTTATCAATATAAGTAATATGTAGCAAGTCATAGTTTTACAAAAACTATAGACAAACGCATAATAATTTAAAAGCAAAAAATAAATTCTTGTATGCATTTCAGGTCGATGACTGACTGACATTTGTTTTTGTTGCTTCTTCTTTTTGGGTATTTGTTTATTTGTATACTTAGTAAATTTTACTATAAAATTACCTTATTATGGATTAGTTAGCATATTTCTGGAAATATGATAGTATATGATAATATTATTTAGATGTACAAAAGCATCTAAAAGTTGTCTTTTTGTGGTTTGTACTGTTTGAAATAAGTTTATTCTTAATTAGAAGGGGTTGTTCTTCCTTCTCCTTAACTTTACCTAATATAAAAAATATTGCTGCTGGTTTATTCACCATGGTCTATCTTACTATTATATTATCTGTCAGGACAAAATCTCTTTGATGTTCATCTTTCCCAAACTGTGATGTTATAATCAACGAATTAAAATTTCTATGTATATTATGTGGGATTTTAAATTTCAAGTTATCATCAGGTTCAAAAGTTCTAGTTTCACCAAATGAACTTGTCTTGATATTATCATAATTAATTTCATCTTCAGTTAGATTTGACAAAATTACGATATCATTGAATGGGCCTTCTTTTATAGCACAATTATTATTGCTGCTACATTCCATAAAAGTTAGTCTAATCCTTTCTCCTCCCTTTAGTTCTATTGTATCTTCAAAACATTCGTTTTGATCTCTATAAGAAGTCTCACTTACCATTACTTTGTCATTAGCCAAACGTTTAAAATCAGCTAGGAGCTTTCCTGTCCCTTGTTCAGTTACAACTTTTACAAGTAGATGAGGACCTATCTCACCACAGTTTAATCTATTTTCTTTATTATCCTTACTTTTTTCATTCGAGCCAAATACTTCATTGAAATTCGTTAAAAATACTATACTGAAGGTTAGTAGTAATACAGTCAGCAAAAAAGAAGAAAAAAAAATTGGTTTCATTAATTGTTATAAAATATTCAGTTAGTTAAATTTTTTTATTTGTTATTATTTATTTATAATGAAAATATAACAAAGAATTATTACAAATTTGAATTATTGCTTTAATCTTCCTAATTATGTCCTTATTTCTTTGGAATTTCATAAGCCTATAATTCAATTAAAACCGTCAACTGGAGTATTTTTACATTTTGCTTGAACTAATTGCATCTTTATTCATGTTAATAGATTGTAATAATCTGCTTAAAGAAAAATTTTCAATCTTCTAAAATTACTAAATTCTGTACCTTATTATTTAACTCTATAAACAAATTATGATTATGAATTAGTTCTTCATAAACTTGTTCTACTTCATTATTATTTTTGCTTTCACTCTTTTTAAGTAATTACAATTAAAGAACAAATATCGAAAGAGGACTAGCGGAATTTGAAAGCCTTTTACCATCTGGACCATTCATTAGAATTTATTAGAATAAAATCTTTCTTAAATACAATTGAATGGCATTCAGAGTATTATAATTGAGTACAAGTTTTGCTGCCAAGTCAGAGCAATGACGAATTCGTCTACTAACGTTTAGATTGTATCATACAAAAATCTTACACACAAATGATGATGTAGTTAGGCCAATGATGGGTGAATCCCTTTACCAATCATTGGCCCAATGAGATCTATTTTAATAGATTCCTTAACACTAACCATTGTATAATTACTTAAACATATCGTTTTTTTCTTTATTATTTCATTTTGTTTTCTTAAAATCGTTTGGCCGATTTAGTTATCATTAATTTATCCTTAAACAGATTATTAATAACAAATAAAGGCATTAATAGTATCTAACATCATTTTCCTATTGATTATATTCATTTTAATAAGAATTATTGTAGAAAAGTAATTTTAATTTTGTAAAATTACTCAATACTTTAAAATGGTATAAAATGGATAAAAATTACTGATTTTGATTTTCTTTAAGTGATTCTTTTTCTTCTTCTGTTACGTGAAACCATACATTATCTTCATCCCAGCGTTCTAATAAATTTCTTGGAATAAAGATTTTATCTTTGTCTTTGTTAATATCTGTATCTTTTTTTTCTGTTATTATATATTCAGAAGTAATCTTCTGAATTTCTCCAAGGTCTATATTATCAATACCTTTTGCTTTCTTATTAATGAGATTTTCTGATTTTATAATTTTACCATAATTATCTCTCATAATTGTAATGATTCTGCATTTTATATAGCGGTATATGCTTTAAATTCATAAAGTAATTGATATTTTT
>DASVEV010000188.1:0-3653 GCA_036380415.1 Nitrososphaeraceae archaeon | reverse complement strand
AGCTATTTGTTATAAAATGTTTACATCTCCTCAGTATTCTATTCTATCATCGACAACAAATAATTCTGTAATAATATTTTGAATATGAACCAATTTTTTTCTTTGCTTTTCAATTTATCTTCTCCGTATATCATTGTTTTTTAGTTGATCGATTTTTTGAATAATATGTAGGTAATAAAAATAATAACTATAATTAATCTTAAATAAACAACAAATTATGAATTAGCACGAATAGGAAAAGATGTTATGGAAATGTTCATATTTCTGAATAAGATTCTTGATCCATTTGCAAGTACCTTTTTAACATGTTATCTTTAATTTTTCATGTATGATATGAAAGATAAGAAATGTAACAAGATTTTGTTAATACTCCGACATGCAAAATCAAGTTGGAAGAATAAAAAATTGGAAGACTATGATAGACCACTCAACAAGAGAGGTAAATCTGAGGCTATTAAGATGGGAAAATATTTAAAGGAAATGGCTATTTTGCCCAATTTGATCATAACCTCCTCGGCCCTTAGAGCTATTGAAACTACTAAATATGTATGTAAACATGCCGGGTATAAGAATCTCATTGAAGTCGATTCCTCACTGTATGGAAGTGATATTGACAATTATATATCTGTAATATCTACCGCATTCAAAACTAAAGACAGAGTTCTAATAATTGGTCATAATCCAGCACTAGAAGAATTAGTGAGCCTTATTACAAACAAGATTATGATTTTACCAACGTGCACACTAGTTCAAATTAATCTAATTTTGAAAAATCGAGATATATTCAGTTTGCTCGATATTGCTACGTCAGAAATTGTGAATATATGGCGGCCAAAGGATCCAATGGAAAGTAATAATTTGTAGGATTATATAATTTGAAAATGCTCAATTACAAATTAAACAAAACGGTAGCCTTTTAATCTCATCAAATAAATATGTCAAGATTATTATTTAAAAATAAATACAACATTAATTTTATTTCATGATTCTCATTTACTGAGGGGCGGAAAAATCTACTATCTATAATTTAAATAAACTAGCAATAAAGAATCCATCCGAGCTTTATAACACTTAATATTACAATAACGATATCTAATTGTATGTTACAGTGTTTCCATGTTCGATATGATTCGAACACCCATGCTAATAACTGTTATGAGAATTATGAAAAAGTTCTTGCTAAGTTAGACAAATATCTAGAAAATCCAAATGAAGATAATATCCATCATATGCGTACATCCCTTCGAAGACTAGAAGCAGCATATCAGTCAAGTCCCAAACAAATACGAAACAAAAAAAAAATAAAGAAATTCGCAAGTTCAGCTAAAAAGCTATTTAGAATCAATAGCAAGATACGAGATGTCGACATAATTCTAAAAATGTTAGCAAATGAGGGTAAAATGCCGCAGGATAAATTAGAAGAATTTAAAAATCATAATGAATATGACAAGCAGAAATACCTTAAACAAGCACGCATAATTGCTTTAGATTTAAGAAGACAAATTATTCCAAATTTTTACGATAGAAAAAAAATTAATAGTAACTTTACAAGAAAGTCAAGAAAAAGACTGCTAAAGATGGTAAGAAAATTAAAGTCAAAGATAGAAAGAAAGCTTCCGATCGTTATTAATAATGAAGACAGAATATTGGTATTACATGAACTCAGAAAAGACACAAAAAAGTTGCGCTATCTAATAGAACTTGTCACAAAAAGAGATTATGAGAGAGCTGGTGAGAGGTCCACTGGAGATGAAGGCTCCGACGAGCAACTGGGAGAAAATCATAACAGAATCCTACGACAGCTTGAAAAGATTCAAGGAATGCTTGGCGAAATCCATGACTATGATGTTACCATTGATTATCTGAATCAACAACATCTATCAAATAATTCTCTAATCTCCGATATAATAGAAAATATGATGAAGGTAAGAAAGAAAAGATTTAATGAATTTGTTGATTATAATAAACCAACGAATTTGGATGTGAAATGCGTTTTAAAATAGGATAGATAGTAATAATTGTAAATAAAGAACGATTCCCAGTCACAGTATCATAATATTTTCTTTATCACTTTAATCTCAAAAATTATGACAACAGATTATCAATTCCATTCTATGAATTGGGTACAACTACAAGTGTGATGATTACACAGAAGACGATTATTTTGTTGACTCATATTATATCTATGAATACGCCTTTGATGAAAACAACCCATGCATAATTTTCCTCCCTCAGTATATAGTTTTGTCCTCAAGCTCACCATGTTTATTGTATTGAGGTAACAGATTTAATGATTGTCCTAATGGTCAATATATTCTATATATCAAATAAAATCTCTAGTTGTAATACATCAATGAAGCGCTCAAATAAAAATACAAATTGTCTATCTAAATAATGTTTCATTTTTTTTATTTTGGTCGAGATATCCACTGATTTTTGTTTGAATATTATGGTAAATATCTTCAATACTCTTATTACCATCAACATCTATTAGACCATATTTTTTTTGCATCAGAGTGAATTCTTTCTTTAATAAGTACTGATATTTAATGAAGGAATCAAATATGTCTGCAGATATACCCAGATCTGATCCTGATTCATAATAATCAAGTGATTTGTTTTTTTTGAATACCCTATGAATCAAATTAAATGGATCCACATTTAGATAGAAAATAAGATCGGGTTTGATAGCAAAACCATGTAATTGGTGCAACCAATTTTTATTTATCCCTCTAACTGAACTCCTTGCTATCAGAGTATAAATATATCGATCAGAAATTACGATAAAACCGGCCTTTAGCGCAGGAACTATCTTATTTTCCAATTGATCTGCGAAATCGGCCGCATAATAGAGAGCCATAGTTCTTCTCCCTACCTGAAAGTTTCTTTTTGCTTCAATTATTCCCTGTGAAATTAGATCAGACCTTTTCAGGCCGGCGTTAACTACTGCATGTCCATCAGCTTCTAATTTTTCGGTTATTTTCTGAATTTGGGTACTTCTACCTGAAGCATCTGGGCCTTCTATTACTATGAATGATCCATTTATCTCAATATCTTTGAGATATTTTATTCCGGAATGGTTAATGAATTTAATTTTATTATTACTTTCCTTCTTGGTAGTAGAGTAATCTTTATTCTTAGTTAATTTTCTTGAAATCATCTTATTCATCAGTGTTCGTTTCTAATTGTGACAATCTAGCAATATTTCCCCGAATCTGGTTTTTCAACTTCAAGGTCCTTAGAACGTTTCTTCTTACAGTATTTTGTTGTTTTTCTATATCAAGTGTTCCATCTATTACTATGAAATTTTCATCACTCACCATTGATTCATACTCATCAACTATCCTACCTTGAAATATTTTATAACTTTCATATTCATCCTTGCTTAATCCCAGATCCATTCCAGCCTCGTAGTGCTTCAGTTTAGGTCTCCCTGAAATGATTCTAGTCACAGCAATCTCAACCGGTATTCTAAAATAAAAAACTAGGTCAGGTTTTCGGGCATAACTGTACATATTTCGCACCCATGATTGATCGCATCCTCTTACAGTATCTCTCGCCAAAGCAGTGTAGATATATCTGTCCGCTAGAACAATATAGCCCGCTCTGAGTAAAGGATAGATATTCTTTTCATATCTGTCTGCAAAATCTGT
>DASVEV010000187.1:0-2676 GCA_036380415.1 Nitrososphaeraceae archaeon | reverse complement strand
ACATCTTTTTTAAATTTATCAGTAATGTTAGACTGTTCATTCATGACATTTATATAATTTGCCTCCGGAGCATAGGAAGTTTCTTGAATTAAGTTTGGGGGAAGACAATATCCAGCAGCTCTATTGAAAAGCAAAAGAGACTTGGTACCTAATTTTGTAAAAGCCGAATAAATTTCATTAGCCATTTTTTTTGTACCTTCAATGTCTATGCTATCCATTTTTAAAGATAATAGAATCAGATCTGCTATTGCTAGAGAGTTTATGGACCAATAACGTATTCCTGGACTAGTATCTATAATAATGTAGTCAATATCATTTTGATAAGCCATTTCTTCCTTAATTAGAATAAATTTACGCAGTAATTCCATCTTTGACGAATCTTGTCTTAATGTTCCATCCAATTTTGTTATCTCTTCTTTAGAGGAATTTGAAAACGCAACAAAAAATTTCCCCAATTCTTTTTGAGGTTCTTTTGTGGAGGGAAAATTTCTAATTAGGCGAGTAAGATCATAAATAACGTTTTCAAATTCAGCTGTATTAAATAGAAAATTATTGATCCAAAACGTTGGCTCTTGACTAAAATAAGTTTGTAAGGTTGGAGCATAAACATCCATATCGATAAGGAGAACATTGTATCCCATTTTAACCAGTAAAACCGAAATATTAGCGCTAATTGTAGATTTTCCTGTTCCACCTTTATAAGAATGAAAAGCTATACATTTTTTCATTATTTTAACTTTAATACAAGCGTAATAAGAATATTTTTTATTCGTTTGATACAAAGAAAATTAACGCATTATAAATAGCGAAAAACTATGACGGGGATTTTTTATTTAATGGTTATACATTTCATAAAAATATAGTAACGTTAAATGACACAAAATAGATTATTAATATTGATCATCTAGCTGTCTTTTAATATACGAATTTTATTAAAGAATCATATCTAACTTTAAATAAATCTAATGTAATTATTAACATATTGTCAATCCCAGGATATAAAGAGTTACTTGGACAGGAACATCATGATGATAAAAATAGCGAAAATACTCTCTTCCTAATAATGGGCCCTGGTAGATCTGGAAAAACTACATATTGTAAAACCTTCTTCGAATCCATTTTGAAGATTGGTAATAGTGGTATTTTCTTGAGTTCAACATTAACCAAACGACAATACCAGAATTTATTTAATAGCTTATCTTCTATCCTTGATTCTAATTCTTTTTTTATTAATCCTTTTTTGAGAGAACAAATTAATTCTTCAGAAACAAACAATTCTGAATTTGACAATAGCTTAGTTGATATCAAAAAAGAAATAGATAAAATTATTATATCCTCAAAACAAGAACAAAAAAATCATGGCATGAGTGAAAAAGAAGAAAAAAATAATTTATCTTCGCTACCACAAAAAAGGATATGCATGGTTATAGATTCTCTATCACATCTGTTTAATATTTTTGATGAGAAAGATGTTTTACGATTTATCAATACTTTGTCTTTTTCTTTGAAAAATAACAATATACTTTCAATTTTTACAATCGATGATACAGTTGTTGAACAGTCTATCATAGACAAAATCCGTCCTCTCTTTGATGGGGTTTTACAGATAAAACTAGATGAAAAAGAAGATGAAATAATTAGAAAAATCAAATTTTTATCATTAACTGGATTTAGTTCAAATTATCCTTCATGGGTAAAATTTGAATTAGATAAAAACTCTTTATTATCATTTCCAAATTCTTCATCTCTTATTTGTAGCGTTTGCAAAGCATCGATAAAAACTGAACCTGTCTTTTATCTTGACATGGCTTTTCATGAAAATCATTTAGAGTTATATAAAAAATTAATAGGAATCTATGGAAACACTAGAATATCAGATCTCGGCCCATCTAGTGTTATAAATGCTAATTTTTTCTTTATTGATATTGTTGGATTATCTAGCCCTAGCTTGTCTGTTAGAAAACAAATAGAAAAAATAGAATTTTTAAACAATTTTGTAATATCTAGTGAAATCTTTAGAAAAAATATAGATAAAAAGGTGCTTCCTACTGGTGATGGAATGGCAATAGGATTTACATCCAATCCTGAAGCTCCTTTAGAGTTGAGTATGCAATTACATAATAAATTAAGAAGACATAATATTGGTAAAGATAAAGAATCTTCTTTAGCTGTTAGAATTGGGATAGCAACTGGTCCAGTTTTTATAGTTAATGATGCCAATAATAATCAAAATATTTGGGGGCCGGGGATTATTTTTGCAAGAAGGGTAATGGACATAGGAGATGATAACCATATCCTACTTGATGGTGGCCTAGCACACTCTTTGATAACATTAGATGATAAATATAAGGAAATTATCCATTATATAGGTGATTATCAGATTAAACATGGTCAAATAATAAAGCTATACTCTGCATACCAAGAAAATATATTTGGAAATAAAGATATACCAGTAAAAATGAAATGTTTACCAGTTTGAACTCTCATGTTAAATTTTATTTGCTAAAAATACATATCAAATTTTTTAATAAATAATAACCTTGAACTTTTATAATTGTTTTTACATTTATTTAATTCACTGAGTTAAAAAATCCTATAATCTATTCTCTAATTAGTGTTAGGAAGTTCCTTGTAATATTCTATATTGGTTATTGTAAGAGAATAGGAAGATGAATA
>DASVEV010000186.1:0-4929 GCA_036380415.1 Nitrososphaeraceae archaeon | reverse complement strand
TTCTACATGTCAGTCCTTGAACATGAATGGATGATAATTTTCGAAGCAGAAAGTGCTCATGATATAGAGAGCCTATGCATTGAGGCAGGACTAGGCTTGTTTAATACTGTAAAAATTGTGGGTCTAAAAAGATATGATGATGTACATAATAAAATTGGAAAATGAAGAAATAATTTATTGTTCCTAACTATAGAACTACAAAATTGTGTCAAAATCAGTTCAGACCTCCGAGCCCGTCTAGCAACAAGGCTCTAATTTTTTAATATATGAATTCATGAAAATCTAATATATAGTAATTCAGTATTATCTATCATTTTTTGTAACCATAAACTAAAGGATTGGTTATTCGTTAATAGACTGATAGATTGATATAAAGTCAAACAGACCAATGAATGATTTCATAATACTAATAGATAAAATCTATATAGATATATGCTAAAGTCAAAGCTAAAGATACTTTTAATATTAGTAAAATAAGATTTGTTTTTATCTAGGTTTGTATAACTCATTGTATATAAAATCATATAACAAGTAAAAATAAGTCATTCTAATCAATGATCTATTATATTTTTAAAAATTACTAAAACTAGGAATATAAAAAAATACTATCTATTTATTATCTAAAATGATATAACCAGAATTTAGTAATAATAGTTAATTGAATTTAGAACAATCATGACCAATTGATTCTTATCCATTGATTGCATTCTTTAATATTGAGTTTTTGGGTAATGTTGTCTCTTCTGATAAAGAATTCTAACTCATTATTATTTTTTAAATATGTGGGTTCAGGAAGAACTATTATGGAGTTAACAAATAATTAAAATCAAGAATATGTTAGAATTGATTTCAACATATCCTTCTTTTTCTAATATGAGTTTGCAATAGTGCGGCCACTCGAATGACATCATTTGGGAAGAACGTGAAGGACCTCCTCCATATAGCGGTCAGCGGCTGCTGCTGCCTTCTCCGGATTGCTGCCACTCTGACGGGCGCTTAGATATGGCGCGTACCAGTCCCACCATTGATGCTCGGCGTGCGTCTTCTCAAAGTTGCCGTGATGCTCGGCCGTCTCGCTGAGGAGCCCTGCCAAGGTTGCAGTGTCCATGGCCTGTGGTAGCGTCAAGTTCCACTCACGGTTGGGAAGCCGCGTCTGGATCTCCTGGAGCAACCAGCCGTTCCCGTCCGGATCCTTGAAGGAGGCAAATGAGAAGTAGGAACGACCTTGCGGATCGCGCCCGCTGACACGTGGGTTCTCCATGACATTGTTGAAGGGACCACCGGCGTAGTGGAAAACCTCGCTTACGTCGACGCCTCGGGTGATCAAGTCATCGCGGGCGGCATCGATGTCGTACACTGCCAGGACTGAAGGGTCAATAGAGCCCGGCTGGGCGGAAGTGATCCCCTTGCCGAAGATGAGCGACGCCTCCGAACTTGGAGGAGTGAACTGTATCACTCGAAAGTCCTCGTTGGCAACATAGTCGATATCCAAGCGAAATCCCAGTTTCTCGTAGAAGCGCTTGGCGCGATCGACGTCAGAGACAGGTATGAACAAAACTTCTAGTTTCATATCCATGACCAATTATACTCCTTTTCTTTTATTTAATTAGTACGCTATTGGAAATATAATTATTAATAGGAAGTTAAGTGCCTATAAGAAAGAAATTTTTTTTGATCTATCACAATCTATTGGATCTTCCCCTAAGTTTCAATGCTAATTTGTCAGTTCTAGAAATATACTCTATTTACTAACTTTATTCTATATAAAATATGATAGGTTATTCAATTAAATAAAAAAAAGTAGCTTGTCCCACTTTATAGAAGGATTAAATCCTACTCTTAACTTTAGTATTTTTTAAATAGATAATAAGTGTTTTAATATTTTATGAAAAATATTTTTTGTTGTAATCTTTTATGAACACATGAACTCATTATCTCATCTTTTATTATTTTAAAAATTATTCTGCTATCTCAATAAAAAAAGATGTAATGGCAGCCGGAATTAGGACAGCCATCTTGCGAACCAATTCAACAAGTAATATAATGACTCTATGATTTGAATTTTACCTTTATTAATAAATAATCAAATCAAAATAATAATAATAATAATTATAAATTTCTACTTATTTTTTATTATATTATTTAAGTCATTATAGATTTTCTGAATTTCTTTAACGGATGTGCCATCTTCTAGGGTCGTAGTATCTCCTATAGTTAAACCACTGACTATAGATTTTAATAATCTTCTCATTATTTTGCCACTTCTTGTTTTTGGTAGCTTGTTTACAAAATATATCTCATTCGGAGTAGCAATAGCTCCTATATTGTTTCTGACATGCTCAATTAATTCTTTACGTAATTGATCTGATTCAACAAAACCTTTCTTTAATACTAAAAATGCTATAATGGATTCACCTTTTATCTTATCAGGTTTACTAGTAACTGCTGCCTCGGCTACAGATTCATGTGATATAAAGGTACTTTCTAATTCAATTGTACCTAATCGATGTCCAGAAATTTTAATAATATCATCTGATCGACCTAAAAGCCAGAAATAAAACTCATCATCTATAGTAGCATAATCTCCGGTAAAATAGTAATTCTTTTTCCAGTAATTATTTTTATACTTATCATCATCATTCCATAAAGTCATTAACATACCTGGCCATGGCTTTCTAATAACTAGATAACCTTTTTGATTTTGTGGTAAAATATTTCCTTCTTCATTTACAACGTCTAGATCTACGCCTAGTACAGGAAATATTGCTGACCCTGGCTTCATTGGCATAATATCTATTCCTGGACAATAGCTAATCATTATTCCGCCTGTTTCTGTTTGCCACCATGTATCTACTATAGGACATTTTTCCTTTCCAATTATTGTAAAATACCACATCCATACTTCTGGGTTAATTGGTTCTCCTGCTGTTCCTAGTAATCGAAGAGTTGATAGATTAAATGAATTTGGTATTTCGTTGCCATATTTCATATACATTCTAAGAGCAGTAGGTGTAGTATACAAAATAGTTACTCCATATTTTTCAATAATTGACCAATATCTATCTGGATGTGGATAGTCAGCTGTTCCTTCATACATTATCTCAGTTACTCCGTGCATTAAAGGTGCATAAACTATATAGCTATGACCTGTTACCCATCCTATATCCGCAGTA
Source organism: Nitrososphaeraceae archaeon (assembly GCA_036380415.1). Lineage (GTDB taxonomy): Archaea > Thermoproteota > Nitrososphaeria > Nitrososphaerales > Nitrososphaeraceae > TH1177. Next base: position 1,756 of record DASVEV010000186.1, on the reverse strand, counting down.
CAGAAAAAAATATCTTGTTGATTATAATTGAAAACCCATTTTGCTGTAGAATAAATATGTGTCAAATAACCTCCAGTACTATGAACAACTCCTTTGGGCTTACCGGTTGTTCCAGATGTATAAAGAATAAAAAGAGGATGCGTACTTTCTATCAATTCAGGTTCACAATAATATGATTGATTTTGGATTATTTCATGCCACCAAATATCTTTATCTTTCATCTCAATATGATTTCCCGTTCGTCGTAGAACTACAACATTTTGTATTGAAGGAGTATTAATAATAGCCTCATCAACAATTTTTTTTAATTCAATTATCTTTCCTCTTCTAAATCCTCCATCAGCAGTAATTACGATCTTAGATTTTGCATCATTTATCCGATCTACCAATGATGTAGAACTAAAACCAGAAAAAATTACATTATGAATAGCACCAATTCTTGAACAAGCTAAAATTGCAATTGGAAGTTCTGGGACCATTGGTAAATAGATTGTTACACAATCTCCTTTTCTTATACCAAGATTTTTTAGAGCATTTGAAAATTGATTAACTTTTTGATAGAGTTGATAATAAGTTAGAGTTATATTTTCTCCATTTTCTCCTTCCCATATTATAGCAGCCTTATTTTTTATTTCAGAATTAATATGTTTGTCTAAGCAATTTATTGATGCATTTACTAATCCACCAACAAACCATTTGGCAAATGGAGGATTCCACTCCAAAGTCTTATCCCATTGTCTATTCCATACTAAATTTTTCGCTTGTTCTGTCCAAAATTTTTCAGTATTTTGTAACGATTGTGCTCTTTTAATTTGAAAAGTACTTTTATCTAATGTAATTTTCAAATGTGAGCTTGTAAAATTTATGTCAGATGATGAATTGTCTTTATCAATCGGCATCATTTACAATGACAGTTCTTATTAATTAAATATTATTGTAATATGCATAACTATATGTTAATGTTGTTTAACTAAAATATTTATATCTATTAAAAGGGGGGCTCTGTTAATTTAAGATAATATTCTCACCTCCTCTAACTCAAAATAATTATTATTATTTGCTATTGTATCATTATACATAGAGACAACTTTTAATATTATGTTACCTAACCCTGTTATAATGAGAATTTGAAGCCCTCAGAACCCTTACTACTATACTAAATGTTTTCAACAATATCCTTTTTCTAATAAGATAGTATATCAACAACAAAATTATTCTGTCATAGATAGAATTATATTGAATTATTCTTAAAATTCTCAAGAATAGATAATGTTAAAGATTTCAAGTTTTTTATTTGGTATTATTATTACTAGTATTATCTTATTTTCTGCAAACCCACCTTCTCTCTCCATTTATGCTCAAGATAATCAATACTATTATAATACCACCAACGAAACTAATTCTTCACTTTTAAATGAACTCGAAAATATAAAAAATATACTTGAAAGTAAGGTAACAAAACTTGCTACGGCTTTACAAATTGCCAGTAGTCTACCACAAATTTTGCACCCTCCTGATATAAATTTGATAGATCCAAAAGTTAAGGGTATACCAGAAGATGCAGATTTAGAAAAGAGAAAAATAGGTAAAATACTGTTGGAGCAATTTAATGAATTTTTCTCAGTTGTATTTTTATTAAATAATGGAGATGTATATTTTGACGAACCATTTGAACGTCAATTAAATCGAACCGCAACAAATCTTTCATTTAGAGATTATTATCAAGCAGTAGAACAGACTAAAAAAACTTACTTGA
>DASVEV010000185.1:0-8849 GCA_036380415.1 Nitrososphaeraceae archaeon | reverse complement strand
TAGTATATTTTTATGTTCTGGAGTTATATAATTAGCAATATTTTGTTTCCACAATGAATCTCTTCCAAATGTAGTATATTTTACTATTCGATCATAGCTAGCAGCATTTCGGTTAGAAAAAAACCTTTTTGCAATAGATTGCGCATCATGAATCAATTTTGTTTCACTATTATAATCGCTTATATTATAATTTAACCTATATAAAAATATTCAAGCGTTAAAAATTTTAATTTATTAATCGCTTTTTATAATAAATGTTATTTTTTAATATATTCACAAAAATCATCCTGTTAAGTTGTTAGATAGTTTTATATATTATATATAAATATTTCATTAAAAATTATTATTCAAAATTGACATCTATAGTATAATAATATAAAATAAAATGCCCATTTAATAATATCACATATATAGAAGTTATAAATTTATAACAATTAAAAAGAACTATACAGAGAATCTAAATTATAACATATCAATTATAACATATTATTTTCAAATTCAATTGAATAAACTGTAAAATTACAAATACACAAACCTTTAACTCTATAATGATAGTGAGATATATTTATTGATTACAACAAAAAAAGAATTGCTTATATATTTATTATAACGAACTTATTTAATGAGTAGGTATTATATTTTGTTACCGATTATAATGAGTATGACTATTATCATACCATTATTTACTTTACCAGCATACGCACAGAAAAATGTAACTATAAGTCCTAACTGCGGTACAGAGGAAGGTTTCGAAGTAACTCTTGAAACTGATGGATTTGGACAAAATAGTAATGTACATTGGGACTTGGTTGATACAAAAAATAACACAATTGCACTCTCGGGTTATTTTGCAACCAATAGTAGTGGTGGTTTTGAAGAACCTACGTTTGTTGATGATATTAACAGTGGAGATTACAAAATAAAGGTCTTTGATGATGCGGATACAAATGATAAATTAGATACGAATAAGACAGAACTTTCTCTAAACTTTTCTATACCATGCAAAAACCAATAATAATATAAAATGGAGATTAGTGAAAAAGAAACTATGAAAACCAGCGTTTTATATATCAATTCATTTATTGGTATATTATCATCATTTCTCTTTTTTTTATCAATAGCAAGCATTTCTAACGTTTATGCTGTAATATCTGATTTTAACTTTGCAGCTGTAGGAGATTGGGGATGTAATTCTAATACCGATGCAACTGTTAAAGGAATGGCCAATACAAAAACTACAAATAAGCTTGGAGCACCTGAACTTGTGTTAGGTTTGGGAGATTATTCCTATCAACCTACAGCAAATTGTTGGCTCAGTAAAGTTGCATCCATAGATGATAATATGAAAATTACTATAGGGAATCATGAAAATTCTGCCAAAACTGGATTTAACCAATATAAAAAGTCATTTGGCCTAACATCGAATGCATATTATTCATTTGATTTTCAGAACATTCATTTTATAATAATGAATACTCAAACTCCCTATACAGCTGGTTCTTCACAATATAATTTTATAAAGAGTGATTTAGCAAAACTAGCCAACAAAGCTAATAATGATTGGATAATTGTAGTAATGCATGAACCTTTTTATACATCACCTACAAGTTGCAAAATTAACTCGTGTCAAGGTATAGGTAATTTGCGAGATATTTATCATCCACTTTTTGACACATATGAAGTAGATTTAGTTCTGGGAGCACATCTACATGATTATCAGAGATCATTTCCGTTAGAATATAACTCTGCAAGTAGTGCAAAACCTATTATGACTAGTAAAATTCTGTCAAAGTATAATGATCCTAAAGGAGAAATATATTTAATTGTAGGTACTGGTGGAATTAACTTCCATAAGTTGATAGGTAAAAACTCATACATAGTAAATCAACAAAGTTCTTTTTTTGGTCACTTAAATGTGGATATATCTAACAAGGGACAAGTCCTGACTGCTAAGTTTATTCAAAATAATGGAAAAGTATTTGATTCATTTTCAATAACAAAATGACAAATACAACAAATAAAATTTTTTGTAATTTCTAATCTAAATCCACCTAGTCTAACAATTCAGAATAATAATTGACTAAATTATTTTAGTTTTTTAATACATATAATTAAAATAGTGGGCAATAATGAAATACTTGCTGCAGTTAAGAAAATTAAATCATAGGCTTCGGAAGAAGGCAAAAAATTATTATTTTCATATATCGTAGTTTTAAAATTCTGTAAGAATAAAGACGAGATAACAGGCCCTATTGACATTCCAATAATAAACAATAAAGAAGTCACTCCAACTGAGATTTCAATCAATTTCTTTGGGGTTGATGCTGTTATTATATTAAATCCACCTACTTGCAAAAAAGATATTCCTATTCCAATAATAACTAAATTAACTATAATGGCAAATTCTGAAAAATGAAAGAAGAATATACTAAAGAATCCTAATAAACTTATCATACTTCCTAATAAAGTTGGTTTAATGTTTCCTAATTTGGAAACTAAAAATCCCGAAAAAACAGAGACTAAAAATAGTACAATCATAAATGGAAGTTGAATCTCAACTACTTTAATTGCATCACCTTCAAAACCAACTGGAAAAGGATTACGTATTAATATTGGTAACATTTGATAAATCATAAAAGTTGTTAAACCTGATATCATTAAAATGATATTTGTAAAAAGAAGAATTTTCTGTTTAAAGATTCCAAGAGAAATGACCGGATTTTTATTTCTTTTTGAAAATAATATGAACAGTATAAGACTAATTGGTGTAATTATGGTGAAAATAATTGTTAGTTGAAATTGCTGAGGATCAAATTCTTCTAAATTTGATAATACTATTAAAAACGATGATATCAAAAGTGCTAAAGTTATGGTTCCTTTAAAATCAATTAGATTTAATTTACTCAATTTTTTATTAGTTAATTTATTAATACTTTCAGTATTTTCATTGATTGAAATTTTTTCATTTGGAATATTTATTTTTTTATTAATAAGAATTATAGTTAAAATAGAAATAGGAACAAATACAAAAAAAATAATCTGCCATCCAAAATTGTCTATTACATATCCTCCAACTACTAGACCAATGACAGATCCTGAGGAAAAAAGAGCAATGATTATTCCTTGACCTATAGCAAGCGATTCTTTTGGAAAAACCGTTTGTATAATACTGAAGGCCAATGGGAACATTGCAAGTCCTAAGCCTTGAATTACTCGTGCAATAATCAAAAAGGAAAAATTCATAGCGAATCCTGCCAATAGTGTCCCAATTACATATAATATCATTAAAGTCAAAAGAATTTCTTTTTTTCCAAAAATGATAGACAATTTTGATGCAATAGGTGTCATTACTGCTCCTGCGATTAAATATGAGCTCAATATCCAAGATGAATCAGAATATGTAATATTGAATTCATTGATAATATCAGGAATTGCAGGTATTATCATTGTTTCACCCGCTGTAGAAATCAAATCCACAGAACCAAGAATAAAAAGCGTAAACCATGCTATTTGTGGAATTTTATTCCACTTAGTGTTTTTATCTTTTGGATTAGATGGAACGCCCTCATTCACTTATTTTTATGGAATTATTTCTTATATAAATAAAAAGATATTGAATAGATGCAACAAGCACAAGATTTTGTTTTAGTTAAACCAAATCAAAGAATATATAGAGACTATAAAATCTTAAATTAATATTTATCATATATGAAAATTAATGTTTTAATTCCTTTATTTGTTTTAATAATAATAATAGTTACAAATAGTACATCGTTTGTATATGGTCAAAACTCTAATAATACTAACATTTTTGACAATATACTCAAGAATTTAAAAAACAAAATTATCGATTTAACCAAAGGTGTGGAATATACCATAGATATTAAGGCCAATCAAATCTTTCCAAATGATACTATCAAGAATTCTATATTAAATAAAAACCAACCAATGGAATATTTAATTCCTATTTTAGAATATAAGTTATTAGGTTTTGATATATTTGCTACAGATATAAAAGTAAGAGCTGAATCAAAGAAAATCTATGAAGATAATAAAAATAAGTTAAGAATAGAATTTCCTATTATGGAGGCAAAGAATGTTAATGTAAATAATAAAATTTTTGATCTAAATTATGAGAATATTGATTTAAGCTCTACTTATACAATTTATGATTCAGAATTAGATAAATTTACTATTCATATTCCAGTATATGTAGCGACTAGGTATTTACCAAAATAAATATAGAAAGTAAAATATCTATTAAGCAAGTTCGAAAATTATCGCAAGAATATTCTTTAAATTTTACTCATATGACATAATTAATATTATTAGATTTTAAATCTAAAGGAGTGTATATCAATATTAATCAAAAGTTTTGAATTTTATTATAAAGTAGCATAAATTTATATTTTAATTTGTTTTAATTATATTTCTTTTCTAATATTACTTTTTTTTATAAATATTATAAGCTTTTAATATATTAGTTGAATTATTTTAGATGCAAAAATTTAATTATCTTTAAATTCTATGTAAAATAAGTAAAAAATTGATTTTAAATTGGATCAGAAGAAAGACATGGAAGCCAAAAGGAAAAATCTATAGTTTGAAATGTAACCAGTGCGAGGACGGATTTATATCTAACCATCCAATGGAAGCACCAATTTGTGGCATTTGTTTACAGAAAATTAAATCGATCGACTTAACAGTCGATACGGAAAAGAAATGTATTATATGTGGAAGAAATGGAGCTGTTTATTCTTCCAATAAATGTAATGACTGTTATTTTAAAAAATAAGTTATTTATTATATCTTATTAAAGGTTCTTATAAATTATTGATGTAACTTAATCAATATCTCTAATTTATAATACTTCACAATTTTACTGGTTTTTCAATATATAAATTATAGTATTAGCGCTACTTTTTGTTACCGTTATATCCATTCATTATATTTCGTATATAATATGTTTTTGTAGAATATATATAGTAATTTACACATTTACCTATTAATTAAAATCAACTTCATCTATTTTATAAATAAATAAACCACAATATCAAGATTCTGTTATAAGTTCACTAGTAGGATCATTGGCTCATTCAAGTCCTAATAAATTAAATAAAAACAAAACTAACGCACCGATCCCTGCACTGGCAGGAATTGTAATAATCCAAGCATAAATTATTTTTTTTCCAATACCCCATCGTACCGCTGAAAGTCTTCGTGTGGAACCTACACCCATTATAGCTCCTGCTATGGCATGAGTTGTACTAACCGGGATTCCTAACCATGCCATGGAAGTTAATATTACCCCACCTCCAGTTTCTGCGCAAAAGCCTTGATATGGTTTCAATTCGGTAATACGAAAAGCCATTGTTTTTACTATTCGCCATCCCCCCAAAAATGTTCCAAAAGCTATCGCTATAGAAGCTGAAAGAATTACCCAAGTTGGAACTTCAAAATGTTCGGCATCCAAAAAACCGCCAGTCATTAGTAAAGCAGTGATTACTCCCATAGTTTTTTGTCCATCATTTGCTCCATGTGTCAGAGAGAAAAATGCAGAGGATGCTATCTGTAATTTACCAAAGACTCGATTTATTTTTCCAGGGTGGTATTTTTTCAGAAAATATATTAACAATATTCCAAATCCCAAAGCAATAACAAATCCAAGAACAGGAGAAACTACAAGAAATGTTAATACTTTTTCAACACCTCCAAAAACTATTGCTTCAAAACCACCAGAAACTAATGCAGAGCCAATTAATCCACCAATAAGCGCATGACTACTAGATGATGGTAAACCAAAGTACCAAGTAATCAAATCCCATACGATTGCTCCCACTAGTCCAGCTAAAATAACTTCAGCAGTTGAAAAATTTGGTTGTATAATTCCCTTACCTACAGTTGCTGCGATAGCAGTACCAAAAACAAACGGACCAATAAAATTAGCTATAGCTGCCATACCTACTGCTTGAATTGGCTTTAAAACTCTAGTTCCTACAACAGTTGCTATTGCATTAGCTGCATCATGAAAACCATTTACGAAATCAAAAAAAAGAGCTGCAATTATTCCTGTTATAATTAACGATATAGGTTCCACTTTAACATCATCCTACAATGAACAATTATCCATATTTGAGAACAATATCTTCTACTATATCTGCCACATCCATACATCTATCTATGGAAGATTCCAGATTTTGATAAATTTCATAATTCTTAAGTATTTGCACAGCATCATTAGTTTCAAATAATTCCGCTATAGCTTTTCTATAAAGATGATCCGCTTCACGTTCATGTTTTTTAATTTTATTACAGTGTTCTATGAACTTTCCATTTTTTTTTGATGACTGTAATTTTATTAACACTTCATGTATTTCTTGGGAACATGATTGTAAAATCTTAGCAAGATCTAACATATAGGGCATAGGTTTTTTAATTTTAAATAGTACAAACCTATCCGCAGTACCATCTACATAATCTAAAACTTGATCTATTGTACTAGTCAATCCTGATAGATCCTCTCGATCCAATGGAGTAACAAATGTCTGCGATAAAGTTGTAAATAGCTCATGAGTAATACTATCTCCTTTAACTTCAAGATCTTTTATCTTATCTTTATTTTCAGAAAGAGATTTTTCATAGTCAGTTAAAAGTTCTGTCAGTAAGGATGTTGCTTCAACTAAAATAAATCCTTGTTTTTCTAAAGCACCAAGGATTAATTTATCATTACCACGAGCCCAAGTAAGCCAATTTGTAGGCAAATCTCCATATCACCTTAACACAATAAAATTTAATATTTTATAAAGCATTAGATATTTTTTTACTGATGATTCTGATTGTTAATAATAATAATGCGTTTATAACTTTTGTAATTATTATTTATTATAGATATTAGATTATAGCTAGAGCTCTAACAGGAGATCCCGATGCTCCACGCAATTTTAGAGGAATTGCTATTAACCTAAAATTTTTTTTATCTATTTGAGCTAAGTTACATATATTTTCTATTATTATTATATTATTTTTTAAAAGTATTTGATGTACAGGAAATTCTGATTCTATTCCTGAATCGATACTAGGACTATCAATTGCTACAGCATTAATTTTTTTATTAGATAGGTAGGTAGCTGCCTCTGGAGAGAGGCCAGGGTTTGAGCTTATATAATTATCGGAATTATAATTATGTTCCCATCCAGTAGAAAAAACAATAGAATCGTTTTCTTTAATATCTACATCACTGTTGATTATATCTTCTACTGTGATAAGTTGATTAGATGACTTCAAAATTTTTAACAAATGAACATTTTCCATGACAAATCTATTTACATCTATATCATCTATGGGCTCAGATCCTTCAATAAAATGAGAAGGAGCATCCATATGGGTTCCAGTATGTGTGCTTAAAAAAATTGCTTCTGCATCATAGCCGTCAATACTATATTTAGACCACTTTAAAAAATAGACATTTGGAGATCCAGGATAAAGTTTAATATCCGAGTTTATCGATTGACTTAAATCTATAATCATATTATTTGCAAATTGCATCTCCCTTTTAATTATTTCAAAAGAATACAAGATAATTTAATAACTAAGAAGTCGATATCCAATAAGTATTTTAAATAAAACTATTGCATATAAAACTAAAATGATATAAAGTAGTTTATGCATATTAATATAATGTTAAAATTTTTAACATTATCATTATTAATTTTTAGTAGTATTATTTTATATTTTAATATTCCAAGTATTGTAGGAGAATTAGGAAAGATGCCAATCCCAACTCCTAATAAACTATTAGCTACATATGTTATAGATATTACTACAGGTTCTGGAATAACTTATAAATTCCAACACTTTTATCCATTAAATATAGCAATACCCGTAGATACAACTGTTGCATGGTTTAATGATGATCCAGAACAAATTCATACTGTTACAAGTGAGAAGCCTGGCTCATCTGATTCTGGAAAACTATTTAATTCTGGAATTCTTCCTTATTCATCCTCTTTTCAATATACGTTTAATCAGCCAGGTAAATTTTTGTATCACTGTGAAATTCATCCATGGATGATAGGATCAGTCTATGCAAGTGATTCTAACAAACAAGGAAAAAATTTTAAGCTTACCACTGGTACAAAAATGGCACTTGAAGATAATTCTCCATATGATTGGAGTTTTAACACTACCGAAATTGATAGAATTTTGTTTAATATAGAACCCTTATCAGTAAATACTGATAAAAAGACACCTATAACATACAATATAGATATTTACAATAATGAACTTAAAAAAGAAATTCTTTCAAAATCTTTTTTTGCCAGAGGTAACGATTTTCAATTCGAACTTTTATCCAGTGATTTAGATCAACCTCTAGTTTATGGTCCCGACCTTAGTGACCCTATTATAGGTACTTATCATATAAGAGATAACTTTCCTGATGGAACTTATATTCTAAAAATAGAAATAACAGGTATAGGATCTAATTTAACACAAACAAATATATCTGATGAATTTAAAGGTATAATCTCTTCGTAAGATTAACTGATGAATTGTCCTAAAACTGGTCGGATGACTTTAATTAAAGTATTATTTCCTTTATTCTAATGCAAAAGTCACTTCCATTAGTATATAATTCTGCAATAGCTTTAAATTCTGATCCCTTCTTTAAAAGGTTCCTAGGTCCCTCATAATCATAATAGTTTAGTAATGCATACCATCTTTCATTTACCAGAACATATGCTTTGCCAGGTAAAATTTTTTCAACATAGATATTATATTCTGTTCCTGTTGTTTTATTTGGTAATCGATTTAAAGTTATTGATCTATTATTTTTTAATTTGATTACTTGT
>DASVEV010000184.1:0-4384 GCA_036380415.1 Nitrososphaeraceae archaeon | reverse complement strand
GGTGGTGCAGCTCCATGATTAAATATCAGTTAAATACATTTAATTAAATATTTCGTAAATTGGTTTTCCATAAAACATAGATTATAATAAGATAACAAAAACCTTTTACCCATTTGCCAAATTTAATTTTTTGATAAAGGTTTAGGAAAATTTGTAGGAATTGTACTACCTGTGGGACATTTAGATTTTATACAAGAATGGAAAGTAAACCCTCTTAAGGTTTCCTCAAAAGACAGGTCAGAAGATAATTGAGTTTATTAAATGGATGAATAGATATTAAGATCTTTTAATGATAATGCTTGACCTTTAAATTCAGAATGAATATTGACTAGACTTATTTGTGTTTTTTCGTTATATTTTTATATACGATTCAGTTGAAGGTGAAACTGAGTTTTGTCTTGTTTATCTTTTTTTTGTAGTTTTTTGTGAACTTCTACAATCTTGTCATCTATATAGAATAGGCACTTATCTGTCTGACTTCATTTTTTCAGATGTTTATCAACCTTTTGCAGTTCAAATATTTTTTCATCGCTTTCAAATTTATCATAAGTAGTTGGTAATAGGATGATTGCTAATATTAAAAATGTCCTTGACCTTGCTTTACTAGGAAGTTTAGAAGGATTATCCTAATGGTAAGTACAAGCTGCTATTATTTTACTGGAGACAAAGAAAAGGCATATTAAAAGAGCTATTGCATTATTTTTACTTTCATTTAAATTAGAAAATTCAACAAATTTATTTATAGAGAATTATAAATTATCATAAATAATAGAAGAAAATTTCTTTTAAAAACATAGTATTTAATGAATATTAAATATTTTACTCATTATCATTTTAAAATTAGACTATTATTTAGGTAATGCTATAGAAATTACTCTAAACCGGGTCTAGTTTTCTCAGTTTAAGTTATTCGTTAACGTATCAATATTTTCAATTCTACCTATATTTTTTCCTTATTGTTTTAAGAGGACAAGATAAAGTAACACAACCTAGCTCGAAAGAATAAGTAAAACTATACAAAAGAAAATTTATACAATAATTATTACTATTATTAGGTTATTAAATTGGAATGGGAAGAAAGAAATAATGATAACAGTAGTAGTAAAGAAGAACAGTAAAATAGGTTAATGAACTAAAGCTCTGCTTTATTACTGCTAAATTATCCTTTCAATTATATGCCTATGGGTAGGATATTTCCCATTCATGATCACTGAATAACTCTATTATGGTAGAAGGTGCTATTCTCTATAATAGTGAATGAACACAAAGACATTGAATGGCGTTATATACCTACTCAAAAATGGACATTATTATAGAAAATTAATATAGTTATTCAGTGATACAATACACTGTACATTTCTCATAAATAAATTTTTGGCAATCAGTGAGATATCTTAAGATTAATAAACATAATAGGTTCTATTTTTATTTAGCTATCTGTAACTAACTATCTATAAATCATAGCAAGTTTATCTATTTAGTAACTGGAGCAAGTTTATCTATTTAGTAACTGGAGCTTTATTCATATTAAAAAAGTCAAATTGCTATTCCACAATTTAAAACAGTACTAAACTTTTAAAAGATAAGTTTACACTGGCACTCACAAATATTAACAAAACCCTAGAATTAATCCTAGTGGTAAAGTATTCCTGGTTAACAATTTCAATGGAAATGATGATGTTGATGGTGAAAATGATGGTGAATAAAAAATAGGTTGTGATGTGATTGATAGAGTATTGCTACCAAAAAAACATAATGGCCTGAAATCGCCGAGTGTCTTGTTAATAGTATCTGATAATAATATTGATTTTTAAGATAATGAGATGATAAGTGCACAGATATAATAAATGGATATTGAGAAAATTTTACATAATACAATAATACTAAACTATTTACAATTTATTAATTAACACAATTAATAATACTTGAGGTTTCCAAGACGATAAAGAAAAATAAATAAAAACTTGTGACAGAAGAGGGAAATTTATTTCTGTTAGACTCATAAATCGATAAGAGAGAAAAAAGTTTGGTGAGATAAATGATTTACCCTATTCAGAGAGAAATTCAGATTCTAGAATCTTTGCAATTTCTAAAGTTAATTTAGTGAATCTAGTATTATCATTGAGGAGATAAATAAATAATGAGTCTTTAATTCAAACAATGTTTAAAATTTTACATTAATATAGTAGGTAATATCCTAAATGTTTAAAAGGAATTTAATTGTATAATATTAATAATAATATGAAGACCATTCTGGTACTTTTGTTAGTGATTGGAAATCTTTTGGTTATTCCACTACAGCAGGTATTTGCCCAAGTAGGGGCTTCAGAACAAATGATGAGTCATATGAGATTCACTCATTCCCAACTAGCTAATAATATCGATCAGATTAAACAATTGATCCAAGCCAATAATACCTCAGAGGCCCTTAATCTACTTGACGGTATGGAAATCAAGATTAACCATATGAATACTATGTTTAACGATCTTGTATGGGAAATGTCCAATAAAGGTCATTAATACTCTAAATTATTACCTTAAATTTTTATATCCAAATTTTTATTTACGATAAATGAAATTTATATTTTAATTTCTAAAACAGATGCTGCGAAATATATTTGGAGCTATTTCAATATATCTTATATAGTAAATAACGATTCTAGTTTTTTTATGATCTATGCGACTCTAACTCAATATCCCAATCTTTGTAAGCACACATGATATTCTCAATAGTAGCCTCTTCAGCATTAGTTTATTTTTCTATAAATCGAGTTTAAAATCAGTTTAATATGTCGGCTGAGATAGCAACTAAACGTTCTTTTGCTAGTAACTTAATTATTATATTATTATCTTATTTAGTAATATTATTCATGCTAATAACCTAGATAGCCACATAAGTATATTTATCAAGGGCTGTTCTGCTCTTCTTGTATAGAAAGTAGTACTTGAGATAAATTTTTTTACAAATTAAAACATACACTGTAATACTATCATGATTTGTTTACCTAAAGAATAGAAAAAGAAGATTGTCTTGTGTATTTTTCTATAATTGATTTATGTTGAGGATATAATTCAGTGAGTTTTTTCATGTCGCCTAACTTCCAATCTTGATAATCGAATCCTGGCGAAACAGTGCAGCCAACTAAAGAATAAGATGTGTGGTCATCAACTGCTGCTGCAAACCAACATCCTGACTTTACAACTGCTTGAAAGGTATCTCCATTATCAATATTGTGTCCTAATCTCACTTCATTTAATCTTCCATTTGGTTCTATTATGTATAAAGTCAAGCTGCTGCCAGCATAAAAATGCCACAGCTCATCTGATTTCATTATGTGAAAAGATGAAAAATCCTCTCCTATAAGTAAATAATAGATAGCAGTACAAACATGCCTAGGCCCATGATGTTTAGGAAAGTTTACTAATTCTTCAGATTTGTAGGATTCAACGAAGTATCCTCCCTCTGGATGTTTTTGAAGATTCAATTTGCTGATCCAATATATACTGTCTTTATCCACTAGTAAGATATTCAGATAGATTAATTTATTATGTATATGTTATGTTATGGATGGAACAAGAACAGCACAAATGCTTCATCTAGAGTTTCCAACGTCTTAACCTTTGCTTATGTGAGTATTGCCTTATTGAAAAGTCATGACGACAACAATCCGTCTTTCTCATTAATATCTTAAAAATATGTTTTAGAATGATATTCGCAGAAGAAGAACTACAGATCTAGAGTCATACAGATTTGAAGGAGATGATAAACCCAAATGAAGGTTAAAGTCTTAATTAGAAATGGTATGATAATTTGCTAAAAAAATATTATGTAATTTATTTGTACATATATACAAAGTTGTGCAGTGTCTGTGTCTCGAGATTTACAAGAATTTACTTTTAATTAATATATCCTATCAATCACCATGGAGAAGTACACTAGAACTTTGTTCAGATCTATCTAGAATCCCATCCTTTTTTGTTGATAGCTCAAAGTTGTGCAATATCATTCCATTTATTGTTTCTGATATGCCCATGACAAATTTATCTTCAAGAGCAATATAATAAGATTATAAAATATTGGTAAGAAAATAATATCTATAATGTTTTTCAATAAGTAATAATTTAGTATCTCATTAAATTTCATTTTAAATATAGAAAGTAATCTTTTTTTTAGAATATTATTCCGATTTGTTACATAGATTAATGTTTTAAAAAATTTTAATATAAAAATCGAATATAAGTAATTAACAAATGATATACAATAAATTGTTTCTAATAGTACCGACAGTAGCAACAGCCATCTTCCTTGGAACAGTGCTCACTTTATCGACATTCACTATATCAGCATTAGCACAAGCCGAAAGTATGAATCAATCAATGAATA
>DASVEV010000183.1:0-8039 GCA_036380415.1 Nitrososphaeraceae archaeon | reverse complement strand
GAAACTGCAATAACAACAGAGGATACTATTGAAGAAGAAGCCACATCTCCTACTGACAATGAAACTGCAATAACAACAGAGGATACTATTGAAGAAGAAGCCACATCTCCTACTGACAATGAAACTGCAATAACAACAGAGGATACTATTGAAGGAAAACCATCTGAACTTCTAGAGATGGATCCAGAAGCTGAAGATGAAATTCAAGATATAGAAGACCAACAAACAGAACAAGCTCAACAAGAAGAAGATGAAGCTCAAACTCCACAAGTAGAAGAAGAATCACCTAATACAGAACCTACTGCTCGAGATGATTCCGTTACTGCATCACAAAATCAGCCATTGAATATCAAATTAAATGCAAATGATGTAGATGGAGATAATTTATCATTTACAATTGTAGATGATCCTTCTAATGGCCAATTAGGAAATGTGAATCCATCTACTAACACAGTAACCTATACTCCTGATGAGGATTACTCAGGAGAGGACAATTTTACATTTATTGTAAATGATGGTACTATAGACTCTAATGATGCTACTGTTTCTATTATAGTAGAAGAAGGAGAACAAACAGAACAAGCTCAACAAGAAGAAGACTCTCAACAAGAAGAAGACTAATTTAATATTTGTTAATTCCAATGTCCAATAACATTACCATATATAATACTACACAACACATATAACCTGAAATTTTTTTATCATCTCATTAGCTTAACTATCTTATCATTAGTGTAAATATTATTAGCAAACAAAAATATGTATACTTAATATGTCAACGTGGATGTAAAAGAAGTTTTTGTATTATATCTACTTTACATAAAGAAAAGACATCTGAATTGGAAAAATATATTAATAGTAATTGGAAAAGTGGTAATTTCTTTAAAACCTGTCTAGATAAAACAAAAGATAATAAAGACACATATGATAACTATCTAAATAATATTAAAAAATTAATGAAGTATAAAGACTCAAATGATGATGATAAAGACTCTATATATATTTTCATTACAAGTAGTAATCCATTTTTCAGCTCCAGTTGGTTAAGAGGGCTCTGAGGAAAATGAACCGATTTTGACACAATTTTGTAGTTCTTTAAAATACTAAACATTATATTGATAAATAGGATTTTTTCCTCATGCAATTAATATTGTATGTGATTTTTTATAGAATACTATACCAAATTTCGGTAGAACATTGTTCACATTTCCTTTTCCTAGGAATCAGATCATTTTGATATGATCCTCGTTTCTTATGTCTAATCTCATCATTTTTTCTATAATCTATTTCGTGTCCAATTGGATGATTCGAAAACAACATATAACCTCACAAGGACCAAATTTTTGTTTGTAATTAGTTCTGTTGCCTCGCATATATTACCTTTTCACTCCCTGTGTTCCACAATCGGGGTTATGTTGACCATTTAGTCTATAAGCCAAATTCCCTATGTAGTTTATTAGAATAATATATAGTATATTACATAATAAATTACTAGTATACTGGTTGATTGAGCGGCTAGTATAATATATCATGAAGATTTCTAATATCAGAATAAAAAATAATTTTAAATCATAATGTGTTTTCATATTGATAAATTTAGCAAAACGCAGAAACGTCATCTTCTTTTGTTATTTTTGTCATTCTTTGCAAATCCCAATTTATCATGATTTTGCAACATTCCAACATTTCTAGTTGATAGACAATTTTACTAGTATGTTCTATATCTCCTCTTGCTATTTTCAATTCATATTCTAACCTTTTGACTTTAAAATTTACTATTTGTTTTAAAGATTCTAAACTATTCTTTTTTTGCTTATTTACAACCCATTGTAATGTTTTAATTTGTAATTGAAGCATCTTGTTTACAATTGGATAATTTTGAGGTCGAATGTGATATTCTAAAGTTTTAATACCTTCATAGATGTTTTCTTCTAAACTTCTTTCAAGAGATATAATCATCTGTTCAATTGAATCAAGTATTATAAAAAAAGGAAATCACTTTTAATAGAGGGGGAGAGGATTACATTTGAATATATATAATTGAGTCTAAATTGAATTTATTGTTAAAAATTCTATACTGTACACATAAAAAATTTTCATAAAAGACACCGAACTTTTTGCTAGAAGTGTCAACTGATATTTACACAATTGTTGTTCTATCTTGATTTATAATGGGTGTATGTCAACTGATTTTGATCCAATTTTGTAGTCAAATTAATCAGCAAAAATTATTGTTTACATATACTTGTTTGAAGGAATAAATCTTATTACAAATCTTTTGTATTGCAATTAAAATAGTATAAATGTTCAACAAATGCTATATTTTCGTCAACAATGATATTCACTGGAATACTGGCTAACCAGAAATATTGGGCAATATCAACATCTACCAAAGAAATAGGTATAGAAACCAAAAAAAATGGTGGAACAAACATAATCATAGTCGAGAATGAGAAATTGATGAATAAATAAATATTAATTCATTTAATTAAATATAGACTTACATAATCAAAACCATTGGCAAAGTCTGTCATAGTCTGGAGATCCATTCTCCAGCCATTTGTTGTGTTGTCCAGACTATGATAATTAACTTTTTTAATTTTTATGTTATATTTAAAACAATTATTTAATTAAATCATTATTTTCAAATATATTGAGTAGTTAAAAATAGAATTTATCCACAAATTTTCATCTTTTAGAATTAACTATATAGTTAAATCTTAGGTTAGGTACTTGGAAATGCATTGGCATGGACATGATTAAGTCATTCAACACCTTTCCCGGCATATACCAATCTATGCCGGAATATCTAAAATATATAAATTGAATAAAGTAATTATTAATCAATCCCTATTTATTTTTCTAAAATGATAATAATTCTTTTAAATTAAATATCAGTTGTGTTAATTGACACCTATGACAATGCCTAAAGGATGGAAAAATGAACAAACTACCATTTCTAAAAAAGAAAAAGAAAATTCTAACGAACAGACAGAACAAAGTAGTTCAAAGAATGGACAAACAAGTTCAACAATAACTGTTGATGATAAAATAATTATTCAAGAATTAATTGCTAAACATAATGTTGCTCTTGATAATAAAAATATAGATGAGTGGACAAACAGTTGGACCGACGATGGAATATGGAGTACAACTTTTGGTGAAGCAAAAGGAAAAACAGAACTAAAAAATTTGATTAACCAAGTTACTAACGAATTTGCAAGTGGTAAAAGACATTTATCAACAAACATTATAATTGAAGGTGCGCCAAATAATACGGCTAGCGCACAATCATACCTAATAGTAACAGAAGCAAAAAAAACTCCCGAAGTGGTTGCATCTGGAACTTATACTGATACATTAAAGAAGGATGCAAGTGGTAAATGGAAATTTCTACAACGTAAATTAGATATTGACCTCGTAAATGATTCTAAATAATTGAGAGTCTAACTCCTCTTTTTATCTCCTACTAAATCCAAAATTTAAAGTCAATCTAGTGTAAATATTTAAGAAAATTTCAGAAATTAGTCTTCAATGCATTAGTATACCGATACTTTTCTATAATTAAAAAATATAAAGATAAAAAATTGACTTTCTACTTTAAACCCTCTTTAATCTCACCACTAAAATTAGATACTACATCAGCTCCCCCTAATGCTGTTTTTTTTAGCAGCTTCTCCAAGCTGATTGAGGGTATTTTTTGCCTCTGTTTGGTTGATTTCACCTGTAGAATTATTTACAACTTCTGATGCAGTATTTTTTATTTGAACTGAAGTAGTTTTTATTTTATCTGTTATACTGTTTGTTGTTGTCGTCGGTTCTTGTCCATATACCTGAAGTGATGTCATATAGAAAAAACAAATACCATTGCAAGAAATATTGATTCAATTACTGATTTTATTGTGTTCATTGATAATGTAATAAGAAATATTTAGGATAATCTCTCGTTAGCCAGTTGCTTATTATTAAAATTTCTCTCAGGATCAAACCTTTCTGGTGGACCTTCATTACTCTTTAGCAGATTAACAATTCGTAATTCTATGTCGTTCTCCAGAAAGAAGATCATACAAGAATAAGAAATATCCAGTATCTATTGCTCGATATATAAAACGAATAGTATTGTACCTATTTGTAATTGTTCACATAATTTCCCCTCTCAAGTAAGATTTTAAATACCTACTTAGTATTAAATTACTACTTGGTTTAAATATTTTCAATTGTATATTATAGTATGTCAAAAGTCAACAATCAAAAAATAATAAAAGAGATGGAACGACAAGCAGTTACATTAGATGCAGATAATTCTGTCAATAACAAATCCATTCGTTCAGTTTTACGAATAATAAAGAGTGAAACAACTCAAGATGGCGAAGGTGTAACATTAAATAGATCATTTCCAAATAAATTCATTTCAGAGTTTGATCCATTTCTACTATTAGATGAAATGGGACCAGTGGATATAAAACCTGGAAAGCAAAAAGGATTTCCTGATCATCCCCATAGAGGGTTTGAAACTGTCACCTATCTACTCGAAGGAAAATTTGAACATAAAGATTCACAAGGTCATGCTGGAACTATTAGTGCTGGAGATGTCCAATGGATGACTGCTGGATCTGGCGTTATTCACTCAGAGATGCCTGAAAAAGAATTTAGTAAAAATGGAGGACGATTACATGGATTTCAATTATGGGTTAATCTCCCAAAAAGTAATAAAATGATGAAACCACAATATCAAGAAATTCCTCAATCAAAAATTCCAACTGGAACTACTAAAGATGGTAATCTTACTGTAAAAGTTATAGCAGGTGAATCCTTAGGTGCAAAAGCAGTAATCGATACAATAACTCCTATTATGTATTTGCATTTTAAATTAGAACCGGGTGCTAGAATAATACAGCCAGTTCCAAAAGAGTACAATGTATTTGCTTATGTAATTAAAGGAAAAGGAGTGTTTGAACAGAGTAATAACAATAAAACAGCTGAAAAAGGTAACTTGGTAATATTTGAAAAAGACGGTCAAGCAGCATATATCCAAGCTATTGAAGATTCAAATGTTTCTCTTGAATTATTATTAATTGGAGGAGTTCCATTACGAGAGCCTATAGCAAGGTATGGACCATTTGTAATGAATACTCAACAAGAAATCTATCAAGCCATAGAAGATTACAGAAGTGGAACATTAGGATAAAATATCTTCTCAATTTTCCATCAGAAGTCAAAGGAGGAAAAATTCGATATTAACTTTTTACCAAATTTTTAACGTTACTTTAAATTATCAATAAATTCGTCTATTATTATCTGAAAAAAAATCCAGTAGCAAAGTTTGCCATTATAAATATTATTACAAACTGAAGAATTGCCTGAGTTGCAACAACTTTGACATATCTACGCATAAGTCTCTGAATTTTGGTCATATCAGGTTCCTTCTTCCTTAACTCATGATAGACTCTAATGTTAGTTGGAAGAAGAATCCCAAGTCCTTGAATAAGCATTACCGTGACAATAATTAATACCGTGGTAATCCAATATACGACTGGTAATTCTAGAGTAATCAGACCCATTTTTGAAGCGAGGAAGTAATCTGCAGTAGTTGTAACAGATGCTACAGTTGGCATATAAAAAACCATTGTTGGCATAAGCCATGAAATGATTTCCTTACGTGTTGAAAGACTTACCTTTCGAAGTATGGGACCAAGCAAGAATGCCATAAAGATATCTGTTCCAGTCCATAATATTGAAGTAAATACGTGAACATAGTTCAGAAGTAGAAGATTAGAGTCACTATCGCTAGAATTAAAGCGCCAATTGGAATAACAATACATATGTTTGAGCGTAATGATATTGTCGGGGGTTTTTGTATTGAAGACTCCAATTTAATATGCTATCTTGCATAACTTATTAATATAACCTTTTATTTATGTTAAATCAATAACTCGTACATATAATAACTGTTATGCTTCTAAATAGATTATCAAATGATGTTTTCAGTAATATTTCTTTTATTATGTGGTCAAATCTGATTGCAGTCACATATTCTCCAAACATTCTCTTATAAGACAGGAGAAGACACTCTCTTATCTTAATAAATCTTGAAAATTCAAAAGGTAAAAAACTATCAAATATTCAAGGAATAGCATTATGTAGATGTGGAGCTTCAAAAAATTAAACCCCTTTTGTGATGGGCGTCACAATAGTATAAATTTAAAAGATGAAAAGAACTAATTGTATAGTAATAAAATGATTGAATAGCAATAATATCACTAATTCTTGAATAAATGAATAATTGATAAAAATTGTATTTTATAACTATTGACAGGACTTTCTTAGTTCTTTAACAAATTCAATAGTTTCATTTACATCATAATCCTTGTCTGCATTCACTGCAAGAATTACTCTATCTACTCCAGAACTTTTGAGCATAGATAAATCAGAACCGATTTCATCTATGGTTCTTCCTGTCATAGGAGCCCGATCACCTTCAGAGCTACTTTTCATAAGATATGGATATGTTAGAATAGTTAGATCAAAATCCTTTCTAGTTCTTGAACTTTTTTCAATAGAATCATTAAACATTTTAATTGAATTGGTAAAATATTCAAATGATCCTACTAAAACTCCTATATGTCCATCTCCATATTTGATCATACGCTCAAACGTCTTTGGTGAAAATCCCCCTAGCAAAATTTTAGGATGAGGTTTTTGAATAGATTTTGGACCAATTATTGATTTTGGAATTTTGTAAAAATTTCCATTAAATTCTACTATATCGTCTGTCCATATCTTTTTCATAGCTTGAAGAATTTCATCTGTTCTTTCTCCTCTTTTCTCATAGGGGATATTTGCTGCAAGGTACTCGTCTTTTGACCATCCAATACCAAAACCACAAATTACCCTACCTTCAGATAAAATGTCGATTGTAGTAAATTCTTTAGCAAGGGTTAAAGGATTATGGAATACCATGTCAATAATACAAGTTCCCAATTTTACCTTTGAAGTATTAGCTGCGATAAATGCTAATGTTGTCAATGGATCTAAACTATTCTTAAAATATTCAGGCCATTCTCTTTTATCGGGAGTTCCACCGTATCCCTGTTGAGGATTGATAGCATATAACATTCGATCATATACCCAAAGTGAGTCAAACCCTTCTCTTTCTGCAATTTGCACAAATCTCATTAGATTTGATTTGGTTGCATTTATCCCAAATTGAGGAACGACTAATCCTACTTTCATATTTACTATTATTTTTTATACTATAAAGACATAATATAATCAACAATATGATCTTTACAGATTCATCTTATTATTCCATATAGTACTCGTGAATTATCATATTTGAATAATATTATTTACAACTCAAGTCCTTTTCTAAATACTAAACAAGTAGTCAGTATGAATTGCTATTTTTTTTCCTAGAATAATTCCATTTTATAACCTTTTGAATATCAATTACAATGCAACTATCTCCAATTCCTACTAATTTTTTATATTGAAAATATTTTTCAGATAATAGTGAATGAACTTTTTGTATTGTATCTATATCTTTTAACCTATTTACTACTATTCTTGCTTTACCTTGGATCATCAAATAAGAAAGATTATTCCAGTCTTCATCATCATATGTATCAATTAGAAAAGAAATATTAGGATTTTTTTGTATATTTTTTACTCTTTTCAATTGGTTAGAATTTACAGTTTTTTTAGGTTTGTCATCTATTGGAATGAAAATATTAGTACCGTTAAATACAAATACTACTGGTATTATATAGGGTTGATGATTCTCAGGATCTACTGTTGCTAATCTAGCTATCTTTGAATTATTCAAAGTTTCCACTATTTCGCTTCTGCCTTTTGTCAAATTACTATTATAATTATTTTAATTATTGAACTACATAAGTCTTAACTATAGAAGAAAAATTAAACATTCATTTAAAAATAACGTATTTGGAGTAAAAGTTAAAAAAACATTTTTGTCATATATAACTAAATTATGTATACTTTTACCTTTGAAAATATTCCGTTTATTATTTTGTTTTTTG
>DASVEV010000182.1:0-3771 GCA_036380415.1 Nitrososphaeraceae archaeon | reverse complement strand
TTTCCGTCTCACTAATCTCTATGAATAAATATTGTCTTTTATAATTTTTGGTGGGTTTTTTGTTTATATCTGACTCTTTAGGGGTACCCTTTGGCATATAGACCCTTTTACAAAACTGTAATTTATATTGATTACAGTGGGTATTTCTGATAGATTGAAAATATTTGCTCAAATCTAAAAAAGTGCCTAGCAAGTCCTCTAAAAGTTCTTAAAAAAAAGACTGTTTAGGATTATTTGCCTCAAAAATACCCTATTCGTGGTTATTTTACAATAAAGAAGCTGGACATCCCGATTACTACTTTGATGTTTTAATAGTCATTCAACAACAAGATTTTAGAAGGCCTTTTCTACATTGTAGATGTACATGGTATTCACGGAGACATAACAAACCAAACTGTCATCGCATTATATCCTTGAACCAATATGATCAAACTGATCCATCTTTTGCAAGATGATATACTTTCCTTCTAATATCATCCAGACTATTTGTTTCGTATATTAATCCTTGTTCTTTCAAATCATCAATTGACGCCTGGACCGTTCTTCTTGCTAGACTTGATAAATGGATTAATTCGCTTTGCTCAATTGGACTTTTATTTTGTATAATAAAATAAATAAACTTTGTAGCCGGTCCACCGTCTGCCCCTTTCCTTGCAGTAGATATACTAAAGCTTGCTTTTGACAAAAATCCCCTTCTTAGTGATTCAATCGATGCAACATTCTCTATTTTTATTTCTGCTAAATTGACCCTCTCACCATATTCAGCTATCAATGCTGCTTGTTGAACTTCCAAAGGAGCTTCAAATATAATATTATCAAAAGAGACATTAGATACGATAGCGCTTAAAATATTCCATTTAATATTCCCCTTTTCGTCATAAATGCCAACACTATAGCCTAAATTTGCCTCCAAAATAACCTTATCTTTTGTAATATTCAACGCTTCATTTATTTTATTAATTGACATTTCTGTGGTCAATTGTCTCCTTGGGTCCTTTTTTCCTATTTTCCAGTGATGTTCTAATCCATAGGATCCAATTATATTAGAAATTTTTTTTTTTTGCTCTGCATTTATTTGAAGATTGTTTTCTCCAATTTCAATGATATCAAACCCAAGTGCTGCTGTTTCTTTTACAAATTGTTCAAACACATTTTCTGTAATGGCATATTCTGTCAGCGTGCTTCCAGTAGATACTAAAACATTATTTTCATGATAGAATTTTATCCTATCAATTAATTGCTCTTCTGGTATGAAGAGAGGATAAGCGCCGTATATTTTGACTATGTCTATCATGGGAGATATAATAGAAAAGTTTTCTTTATCAAATCCTTGGAATTTATCTATTATATATGTAATTCCTTGATGTCTTGGTTTTTTATAGTCAACCCTTTTATCAGATAATTGATCAAGCAAGATAATATAGATAAATGTTTTACCTATATTGATATTTTGATATATTCATTTATTCATTGAAGAATAGTAATTATAAACAAAACTTTCATGTATTGTGTAAATTTTGCATATAAATTATACCAAAAAACTAGGTATGCTTAATGAAGCACTAGGCGAGCTTGAATAATAGTGAATTTGTGTTATGATCCCATTAGAAATTTGAGTACATCTTTATAATAAGTATATGTTATACAAAATTAAATTTTATTGTATAATTTATCACCATATCATTTTTCAATAGGGTTCCCAATAAGGTTACCCCATTCCGTCCATGATCCATCATAATTTTTAACATTTGGATAACCTAACAAATACTTTAATACAAACCAGGTATGTGAAGAGCGCTCACCAATTCTACAGTATGTTATAATATCTTTATCTTGGGTAATTCCTTGTTCATCATATAATTTACGTATCTCTTCTATGGTTTTAAATGTTCCATCGTCATTTATTACTTGAGTCCAAGGTACATTTTTTGCCCCTGGAATATGACCTCCTCTTTGTGCACCCTCTGTGGGATATTCTGGAGGTGCCGTTATTTCACCTCTGTATTCCGCGCCACTTCTTACATCCACTAATGATAACTGAAAATATCTTCTACTTACTAATGCATTTTTAACTTGACCGAGAAATGCTCTTATTTCATCGTTAGGCTTGATTTCTTCCTCTAATTCATAATTTCCTTTAGGATAATTTACTGTTTCTTTGCTAATTGGTCTATCTTCTTCTAGCCATTTCTTTCTTCCTCCATCCAAAAGTCTAACATCATGATATCTATAATATTTGAAAACCCAAAAAGCAAATGCTGCAAACCAATTATTAAAATCTCCATATAGGATAACCGTAGTATTATTATTAATTCCATTATGTTGAAGTAATTCTTGGAAATTATTTAGGCTTAATATATCTCTGGTTATAGGATCATTGACATCCTTTTTCCAATCAATTAATATTGAGTTAGGTATATGCCCTAGATTGTAATTTGATTTTGGGTCATAGTCTACTTCAACAATTCTTACATTTTTATTTTCAAGATGTTCTTCTACCCATTGTGTATCAACAAGAACTTCTGGATGAACATATTTTGTTTTTGTAGTTTGTGCCATAATAATTAATTGTAATGTATGATATATTATTGCTATGATATGCGTAATTTATTTAAATTATGTGTAAAATAAAGTATGTTTTATTCCTTACAACTAATTAATCAATTTCCCTCACAATAAATATGGATTTATCTTTCTTGTTATAAGTTTAATTATTATTGTAAATTAGAAATCAGAAGACTGATAAGATTTTGATATAAGATTTTATCTTTATTCATCTAATGATTTTCGATAGTTAATATGCAAAAAGAGCACATAATATTTCTAAATTGCATATTTAGATTTCATTATATTACTTATAATAAATATATATATATTAATCGTTATGACTACTTTGTTTGAACAAAAAGAAATTGAAAAAGGAAAGCAATTGAAAAGCGAAGAAAAAAGTGAAAATTATTTTTCAAATGCTATAACTTTTTATAAACATCTCTTACAATGTAGGTCTTGTTCGTGGAATGTTTCATATTCAGAATATTCTGGATCTCTTGATATATCTGATGATTTGGTATTCTGCCCTGTATGTAAAGATGGAAAAATTGAATCTTCAAAATATCGGCAATATAGATAAAATCTGTTCACGGTGGGGATCTTCTTGTTTTAAAACAATTTTAATAAAGTATAATTTAAAAATAAATTATCCTAAATACTATAATTAGGAGTATATGTTAAAATAAATATAAATATACTGCATCTAACCAATATCAATTCAATTAGGACTTTAAATATATTTTAATCAGTTTAGTTTTTTTATAATCGTGGGTTAGAATACAAATCAAAATCCTATTTTAACCGTTATATCAATTGATATCTCTACTAGGTGTTAGTAACATAATATAGATCTGCTTTATGCATGCCTCTTGATACACTCTAAAGGAAAATTACACATGAATAGGATTAGCCTTATTATAAATAATTTTAGATCTAAAGAATAAAATAATTAATAATATAGATATAGTTATAATTAAATTTATTCATTTTAAGTAAAAATAAAAAAGAATAAAAAATTAAAACTTGGTAAATTTATCATCAATTATAATTGCATTACTTTAATGAAATTAAGTTACTAATGGTGGAGGAGGAATGGTTAAGGAGTAGTAATATTAGCGAAGTATGCACATGTTTTCCCTTCTACTAAACTTATAACAAGAAAGATAAATCCATATTTATTGTGAGGGAAATTGATTAATTAGTTGTAAGGAATAAAACATA
>DASVEV010000181.1:0-3548 GCA_036380415.1 Nitrososphaeraceae archaeon | reverse complement strand
GAATGATTTAATCTTAAAAAGTGAAAAATGAAACATAGGATAATCTTTGGAAATAACTTTCTCTATAAAACCAAATATTATGAGAAGAGCCAACCCCGTAAAAATAATACAAAAAATTACCAAAAAATCAGATATAATACCAAATGAGCTAAATGTAATTCCTACTAGTACAAGAAATAATCCACCTGCAAATGAAATATTTCCAAGCCAATCTATTTTTTCTTTCTTGATTGATCCTAATTCTTTGAGATTTTTATAAGATGAAATGATACCAATAATTCCTATGGGAATATTGATCCAAAAAATAGATCTCCAACCAAGGTATGAAGTTAAGAATCCTCCAAGAACAAGCCCGAGTACTGAACCTAACACAATAGCAATTTGATTTATGCCTAGGGCTTTACCCCTTTCATTTGATGGAAATGCATCTGTCAAGATTGCTACACTATTTGAAAAAAGAAATGCTGCACCTACTGCTTGAAAAATTCTAAATACTACTAATTGTTCACCGGTTTGTGATATACTGCATAATGCAGATCCTAAAGTGAATATAATGAAGCCTAAAGTGTATAGCTTTACTCTACCGAAGATATCTGCAAGACGACCAAAATTTAAAAGAATAGATGCTGTAACAAGAGAATACCCTATTACTATCCAGACCATTGTAAAAAGAGAAGCACCAAGTTCTGATGTAATGATAGGCAATGCTATAAAAATAATATTTGCATCAAGTGATGCAATAAGGGTACCAAGCGTGGTATTTCCTAACGCTATCCACTTATATGGAAAAATTAATGGATTTCTCTTAGTATGTGATGAGTCTGAGTTTACCAATCAGCCGATCTTTAGTTAATAAAGTATATGATATCTATTCTTTCTCATTCTTATGATATTACAATACCATAATCTTTATGTTCATATCAAAATTGTGTTTCAATAAATTTATTTTATTATAAACTCTTTCAGATGTTAAAGTTAAATGCATTTTGTTATCTTTCAAAGAATGAAAATAGCAGTCGTTTAAAGTGTATTTGAAATGTGAAAATTCTTAGAGTTATAATAGTTATCTGCTATTTCAAATCTGATATTATATAAGTTCGAGCCCTTAATCTTATTTTTAATAATGGGAAGCTTGTTTTAGCTATCTCCTACTGATTATAAGAGGATTAATAAATTTTTTAACTTTTAAATAGATTTGATAATCTCTTTCTTTCTGTTATTTCTTTAAAATCATTCAAATATTTTTCTACTGTTGTTTTGGGATTAGGACTATTAAAAAGATAAGGGCTTAACAACCAGATTATGGCTTGGTTCATTAGGTATGTAGGCCATACATTTTTTCCTATAGTGTTAATTTGGTCTACCAGCTCCATGATTTCTTTAGGTTTATCAAAGAAAGAAGCCGTTTGCGATGACTCATCATTATTTGAATGTGAAAAAGAATTTAAGTTAAAATACTTATGATCGTCGAGACTCAACTTGGTTCTTTCTGAGCTAATATTTAGAGATTGTTTGTTAGTAGTAAGATTATTATAATTATAAGATTTTTTTTTATAAAGAGCAGGATCGTTCTGATAATATTTTCCTTGAATTCTTCCTATTTCATAGTCGATGTACCTGACATAATCTGCATTTCCCTCATGCAGATTGATATCATGTCGTTTAGCACTGGAGTTTCTTGTAAATGACTGAGAGCATATTGTACAGACCCAGGTTTTATGTTTTTGACTCATGTATATAATACAAATAATAGATTACTCTTAAAAGTGTAACACTGTGTTACTCTAAATAAGATTTTGTATGCTAAGAAAACCTGGGCAAAATAATAAATTGTTTGGAATTTGAAAAATTTAATTGTATATCGTTTACATTTACTACTTCAAAATTTTATTCGAATCAATCCAACTTTGAATCTGTCGTAAGAAAATTTAAAGAACGGTTATTGTAACTATTATCTGATAATTCTACTCTAAATAATTACGATCTTTTTTTAACTTATCTTTTAAAAAAAAATGATTAATAGTGATAATAGTAGTTATAGTTGTTAATATGATGAAGTATTTATATTAACAACAATTAGACTATTTCTTTATCACTATATCTTGTTGAATCAGTCCAAAGATTGGTGTATTTCCAAAGTGATTATTTACCTTTGTTGGATCAACCCAAATACTTATGACGTTATTATTCATTGACTTTAGACTGAGTGGAACATTATTGACTGGACCATCTTTCATGGTTACTGTAGCAGTTCCGTTAACCTGATAATTTGCATCATCTATCTTCATAATGTCAGCAAGTGTAAAGTTATAGATGCTATGTTGATGCAATTCAGATCCGTTTAGCATCACCATATCGAATTCTGCCTCAAAGGTAGCGGTTGGAAGGTTATCATTATTATTACTAACAGTTGGTGTCGAGAAATCTTGATTTGATTTATCAGCAGTATTAGTTAAAGCACCTTTCCATAGGCCGGATAATATCCAAGCAGGTGTACCTTTTTCATCATTTTGAATACTGGAAATTGTTCCCCCAGCATATTGGCCTGGGCCTGGTTGTTGTTGTTGTTCCATACCCATTCCACCTGGAGGCATTCCCATAATTTGTTGTGCATAGGCCATTATACTGTTATTATTCAAAAGAAATTGAGAATTATAGACAGTAGTAGCTATTGCAAGGACCAGTAATACATTTAATCCTAAAATAATCGATCTAATAGTAGATTTCAAAGTACTAAACAAAGAATATATGTTATATATAATAATTTAGATTTTTTTAAAGTGGTTGGTAAGTAAAAATAATAGTTAGTTGTGTCTTTACCGGCTATTTTTTTATACATACGATTATCTTATATTATTAAACAGTCAACAATGAATGTTTTTCAAACTTTGTGATATAGGAAGTTGTAATAGTAGAGTATTACTTATACTGTTTTAACCGGTTCTAATTCAAATATAGCATATGAATTTCCTCCTTCTTCTACAATTTGCTTAGCATATTCTTTTAATTTAAAAGTTGTAATAACAACATGTACAATCCTATTATTTTTATCAGAATAATCATCTATTAATATTGTGTTTGTTGGAATTTTCATACCATTCAGTGTACCTATAAATGACGAAACTGTAGATAAAGGGGTGTAAGATTTAGGGACTATGATCTCTTCGTGTAAAGTAAGAATCTGGTTTACATAATTTAAATCCCATTTAAATGGCATTTTAAATGAAATTTTTGAATTTTCTTTATTGAAAGAAAAATTTTGTATCTCATCGTAAAAGGTTTTAACTTGTAAAGTAAGATTACCCTTATTATTGTTATTACTTCTACTATCTGCAGACTCTTTTATTACAAAAGGAAAAGTTTTTCCTATACTTATAAATAAATTAATTTGTTTATCCGATTCTATTTTAATTCCTTTACTTGTTTTTTCAAGAATAACTGTTATATCATATAATCCACCGTCAGAGAGAAGTTTACTTTTAATTGTAGCTGGATTTGTTAAACTTATTTGGACTGGATCATTTTTTGATAAAGGTTGTTGTTCTTCT
>DASVEV010000180.1:0-12015 GCA_036380415.1 Nitrososphaeraceae archaeon | reverse complement strand
TCCATAACATCATTTCTAGTTAAAACCTCTCTAGCTGATTTCATTAAATCTGCTACACTTGTTCCGTCTCTAGCACCTTCAACAACAAAATTTGCTATATATGCTACAGATTCGGGATGATTAAGTTTAACTCCTCTTTTTTTTCTGCCTTCAGCAATTTGCGCTGCAGTCCAGATCATCATCTTATCAATTTCACGTGGAACTAACATCAAATTTCCAATTCACCTGAAATATTACTGGATGTGGATTATTTTAAATTTCAAATAGTTAAATTATATAAATGGAAATACATGATTTATCTGATTAGCCGACGTCGGCTAGTCAATCTATCAATGAGATTTCGACAGGTAAAATAGACTTCATCCAATACGACATTTTACGAAATTCACCGTTCTTTTTAACGGGGAGAATATATTCATATTTATTATTATTTTTTGTGGAAATTGTCAAATAGTTTTTTGTAATAAAGGAACCGAACATATTTCGTACTACTGAATTTGATCCTCTTTTTATAACGATTTTTAGTATATCATTATAGTTAATAGTACATTCCAAATTTTGGTCATTTAGAATTTTTTCTATTTGTAATTTTGCTGAATCTTTGATCTTTGATTGTTGTTTTTTCTTAGACAGAATCATATAGGGAAATGGGCCAAGTCCTGCAACAAAACCCAACTCAAATATTCTGTTGAATATTTTTTTTCTTGTTATAATAATACGGTTAGTAGTAAAATCAATTACAGAATTATTTACCAGTCCCCCTTTTTCTTCAGAATTTAATCTAACTAAGAGTTCTTCATGATTATTGTTGTTGCACCATTCTATAAAATATAATAAATTGTCCACACTATTTTCATTATCTTTTTTATTGTGATTTAAAAAGTCTAAGAATTCTTTAAAATCATCAAACTCCATTTCAAAAAAATAATGGGTTCTTGGAATAAGAATTTATGGCCTTGCCCATCCTATTCCAGCTGGGATATTTGTAAATCCTGAAATACCAAGTAAGAACATCCATGTTGTAAACACAAATGGCCCTGTTAATGCAGGTAAACCCCACATTCCAAAAAATCGCTGTAGGGCAGGCATTACAAAGCTGCATGATATTACAGCAAATAGTGCAATCATAAAGGCCTGAGGGGTTAATGGTATGAAACTTGTTAAGGCAATCATTACGAGAACTTGATTAAATCCATGTAATCCTGCTCTCGTTTCCGCTGTAGGAAGCTTTGCCAAGATGGCCATTGCTACTCCTACTGCAGACCCAGTAAGTGCCATTACACCTCCTAAATAGAGAGGTGAAAATTCATTCCATTGGGCTGTAAAGGCATTGGTCCACCATGGCTTAGCTTGACCTGTTAGAATTGGCGCTAGCTCAAATGCTAAAGTAAGTCCAACTACCCAAAATACTCCAGTTTTCCAGTTTTCTATAAAGGTTACTTGGGATACCCCTTTCAGAGTAGCCTTAATGAACTCGGTCGCAGTCCATTTAAAATCAGCTTCATTAATTTGAGAGGGATTTCCACTACCTTTAATTAATTCCTCAGTCTTTGATGGAATGGGCTCAGGCCATATATCATGCCCAAATCTCTTTGTAGCATACATTATTGCCCAAGTGGTAAAGATAAAGGAAGAAGTAAACCCAGGTATTGCCCATGATTCTTGTAATCCATTAAGGATAAACATATCTCCCATAAGATGTGCCATTGCCATCCAGACTACAGCAGTTACAGCAGCACCAAATACAGATATGAAAAATGTTGCTTTGTTAGATTTAACAAAAGGTCCGGACCAGAAAGCCATACCAGTTAGTATAGAATTATAACCAAACAATCCAAAAGCAACTAGTCCATATGGGGCTCCAAGAAGAATTGCCACTCCTGCACCTATTAAACCTGATATTACCATCATTACACCAGCGCTTCTTGAAGCTAGAAATACTCCTGCGAGTATCAAGATTCCAGTAATGGGGGAGCTAAATAGTGGAACCTCAGAAATTCCATTGAATAAGATATAGAAAAAGTCCAAAATAGCGTTGTTAGACACAAAATCTGCTACTACCATGATAATTCAAAATCATGATGTATTCTTTATTGATTTGTAAATCAAATATCTTTATTAATAAAAAAAGTCTAATCTAACTATCAATTTTTTCTACGAATGAAATTTTATTTTAGAACAAAAATAATGACAAATCCATCATTATTTGTTTTTGAATTAAAAGCAAATGAAGAAATTTTTATGAATGATTTTAAGAGTAATTAAATCGATATATGTTGAGTTGAAAATAGTTGGATAGATCTTAAATCTTCTACAAGAAGAATCAGTATATCATTTCCTTCTTAAATTATTTGTTCATTTAATAATTAATGAAAAATGTCTATATGCTAATGGATCTACTACGCTTTTATATCTCGACCAACACAAATGTCTCGAAACTACAGATATTAGACAAAAAGACATAACAATCACCAATTTTGTCACATTATTAATGAAGGCAGAGTAATTAAAAGTCTCAAAGGTCTTATCTCATTTATTATATCATTATATCAAAATAATAAAATTCTCGATTACCATCAATCGCTTCATGGATCAATTTAAAAATGCTTTCGGTTATTGCTGAAGTTACGAGATATTTCTTTTTAAATCACTTACGAATACTTACTAAATAAGTTACTGTTTATATAATACCAATAGGTCAAATAAAATAATCAATTTATGAACAATGCTTCTGTTATTATAAGTAAATCTTTTTTGCTAATTGGCATGTTTCTTTTTTTTATTTCGCTTAAGCCATCCTATGCTTCAGAACAAGACAATAGTAGGCAACAAATTGGAGAGAAACTAAATGTAGTAACTTCGGTTGCCCCTATAACAAATATAGTTCACAATATTGACGGTGATAAAATTAATTTGGTTGGATTAGTTCCTGAGGGCATAAATTCTCATACATACGAAATTATAACTTCTAATGTATTAAAAATCCATAAGGGAAATCTCATCATTATAGATGGGCTAACCTTAGAAGCAGGTATTGAAAAATTGCCAATAATATACTCTCTAAAAATTCAAATATACAGTTACTAAAACTTGGAGAAAAAACAATACCCAAAAAAAATAGGATATTTGACTTTAGTTTTCCAATAGGGAACGGTGATCCTAATCCTCATCTTTGGTTGGATGTAGATTATGCGATAAAGTTCGCAAATTTACCTCGTGATAAATTAATAGAATTGGACCCATCTAATTCCGAATATTACAATGAAAATTCGAACAAATATACAGAATTACTAAAAAATTGGATGATGGTATAAAAAAATCCATTGAAACAATCCCGTTAGAAAATAGAAAATTGCTTACTTATCACGATTCATGGGCTTACTTTGCGAGTCGTTATGGAATGAAGGTAATAGGAGCTATTCAACCATCAGACTTTGGTGAACCAAGTCCTAAAGATGTTGCGAATTTGATAGAGCAGGTTCAAATTCAGAATGTACCGTCAATATTTGCTTCTGAGGGATTCCCTACCAACATAATAGAACAGATAGCTAAAGAAGGAAAGGTTACTATTGTTGAAACATTAAGGGATGATGATCTACCTGGCAATCCAGGCGATTACAATCACTCGTATATAGGAATGATGTTAGAGAATATGAAAAATATGATAGTCCCTTTAGGTGGGAATATTGATGCATTGAAAGATATTAGTCCTCAAAATATACTACAACCTAAGTTTCCCTTTTTATATATTAAATATAAGTGAATAAAAGATTATTATCTCATTTTAATAACAAAAGATAAACTGCAAATGAATGTAAATGAATGACATAAAACCCTCTGAAATCATTTTAACTTTGAAAAATGTTTCGTTTGGTTATAATTACCATTTGCCAGTTATTGATGGTATAACATTAGACATACCCAGAGGTAGATTCATTGGTTTATTGGGTCCAAGTGGCTCAGGTAAATCTACTCTTTTGAAATTGATTGTAGGCTTATACAGACCATGGGATGGAACAATAAAATTTGAAAATTTTAGTAACAAAAAAAATAAAAAATCTACAATAATAGGATATTCACCTCAAGTTGAAAGTATAGAATGGGATTTTCCTGTTACTGTAAGAGAGTTTGTTTCGATGGGATTATGGAACCGGTCCGGTTTTTTTCCGTGGGTAAATAAGATTTCCAGAATCCAAATAGACAATTTACTCCATGAATTGGGGATCTGCGATTATGCAGATCGTCATATCAAAGAATTAGCAGGTGGAGAACAAAAAAGGGTATTTTTGGCAAGAGCATTGATTCATAACCCTGAAATACTTGTTTTAGATGAACCTACCTCAGGTCTTGATAAAACCAATAGAGAAAATTTCTTACAGATATTGAGCGACCTAAACTTGAAAGGAATGACTATAATTATGACGACTCATGATATTGATGGAGTAGCTAAAAAGTTGCCATGGATAGTTTGTCTCAATAAAAACATTATTTCACAAGGAGAACCAACTTCAACTTTATCAGACAATATTCTTTATAGGACATATGATTTAAAATGACTGATTATTGAGAAATAATAGGAGTGTAACAATCTATGGATTTTTTACTTCAACCATTTCATTATGAATTTTTTAACAGAGCTATTTTAGTTTCTATACTGGTAGGGGGAACATGCGGATTACTAGGTGTGTATATAGTATTACGAGGAATGAGCTATATCGGACATGGGATGTCCCATGCAGTCTTTGGTGGAGCCATAAGTAGCTATATTATAGGATTAAATTTGTATATAGGAGCAGCAATATGGGGTATTTTATCAGCCTTATTAATAACTGAAATAAATAATAGATACAAAATAAAAGCTGATGCGGCTATTGGTGTAGTGACAACTGCAGGATTTGCAATTGGAATTTTTTTAATGAGTACGGCTCAAAC
Organism: Nitrososphaeraceae archaeon; assembly: GCA_036380415.1. Taxonomy (GTDB): domain Archaea; phylum Thermoproteota; class Nitrososphaeria; order Nitrososphaerales; family Nitrososphaeraceae; genus TH1177. The sequence goes on along the minus strand of DASVEV010000180.1, from coordinate 7,083 downwards.
TCCTGTTAGAAACTTTGAAGCTCTATTATTTGGAAATATATTATCTGTTAATGATTTAGATTTTATTTTCATCACCTTTGTCTCTATTGTTACAATCACTTTCATATTCATTTTTCAAAAGAGATTATTGTTTACAATATTAGATACTGATACAGCTAAAGTTTATGGAGTTAAGACAAAGAGAGTGGATTTGTTATTTTCCATAGTGCTTGCTATTGTTGTAATAGCAGCAATGAATTCTATAGGAGTTACACTTCTTGCAGTAGCTATTATAGCACCTGCAATATCAGCAAGATTAATTACAAATAATTTTTTAAAAGTATTAACCCTTTCAGCGGTTATCGGGATAATAACTGCGTTTTTAGGCATGTATTGTAGTTTCTATGTTGATTCACCCTCTGGAGCTACCATAGTATTATTCGGAACTGCTTCATTTATTATAGCTGTGGCTTATTCACATATTAAAAAGTCATATCATATGCATTTTCATGGAGATAAAAAACACTCTCATCCCCATAGTCATACTGAGGACCATAGACATGAACATTGATCACATATTATTATATTTTAAATGATTAAAAAATAGAATTTTTTCTTTTGGATAAGCTCTATCTTACTTTATAAAGCATAGTTAATTCTCGAAAATTGTGAAAAATTTAATAGGAGTATATTTATGTAATGAAAATAATGATAAATCGATTAAAGAGAGATAATTTTTATAATAAATAAGATTTTATAATAAAAATAAATGAATAAAATCATAATAAATATAAACATACTCCACTATTCTTTACTGTGGAATTTGTTGATACAAGTATAATAGAACAAATAGAGATGAAGATGATTCGTCCTTCATCATTTGCAGTAAGAGACAAATTTCAAAAATATTGCGAAGATGATGAATCACTTATTATTAGTATTAGAGAGCATGGATTAATTCAACCCATCCTTATTAGACCGTTATCCCACGGATTTGAAATAGTAGCAGGTCATAGAAGGTATCAAGCCTGTAAATCTTTGAGATGGAGATTTATTCCTTGTAAAATTCGAGAGATGACAAATAAACAAGCATTCGAAATTCAGCTCTCTGAAAATATCCAAAGGAAATCAATGGATCCTATCGAAGAGGCAGAAGCATTTAGAAGATATGTTATTGATTTTGGGTGGGGAGGTGTAAGTGATCTTGCCAAGAAAATTGGAAAAAGTGAGGAATATGTCTCTCATAGGATTCAGCTTCTTAAGCTTTCCGACGAAATAAAGAAAAAAATTGCTTCAAACAGGTTAAACGTTAGTAAAGCTATTGAGATCTCAACTATTCCAATTGAAAAGCAATCACAGATAGTAGGAGAAATAATAGAAAATAATCTTTCAGTAAAAAGAATAAGAGAATTAAAAATGATTTTAAGAGATAATATTAATGAAGATTATAGTAATATAGGTATTGCCAATGGTAACAATTATATCTCAAAATCCTTAAAGATCACAAAAAAGGCATCTCTGTCTCTCAAAGTTACTTTGGCAAGAATAGATAACTTAATAGAAGAATCACAAATATCTATCGAGCCAGAACAGAGAACAGAAATTATCAATTTTTTAATGCAAATAAGAATAAGAATACATGAATTGATAGATGACACTATAAAATTCAAAAATAACAACAAAAAAATCTTTAGGAGTAAAAAAAAATACTAACAATCAAAGTATTTAGTCTTTTATTGGACATAGAAATGTTATTGCATGAAGAACGATATATACCATTACCGTAACATTTTTTTTATATTTCTTATTTGTACAAGTCATTGTTTGATACAAGTGTTACATTGTATTACTTAAAATTTGGAATATACAAAGTATTACTATAGTATAAACTTGTTAGTGCTATATTTGTTGAATATTCAGAAGGTAGGAGAGATTTGATTTCAAATGGAATGTTATTTGGTTACCGCTAATTAAAAACATAATGATCAAAATAATATAGACACATATTTAATGAGATATTACATAAAAATACTTTTGAATCATCAAATATCGATAATACAAAATAAATAATTATTTTGCTGTTATGCCTCCGTCTATATTAATTTCCGCTCCTGTTATCCATTTGGATTTATCAGAACAAAGAAATAAAATAGCGTTAGATATATCAGATGGTTCACCAATTCGTCGAAGAGGAAAAGATGATTCTAGAGTTTTCTTCGCATTTTCATCTTTCATAAAAGGTTCTAGAAAAGGAGTTCTAATAGTAGAGGGTACTATACAATTACATCTGATACCGTACGGCCCATATTCTACAGCAATATGTTTGGTAAATGAAATTATACCTCCTTTAGTAAGTCCATAGACTGACAATGGCACTCCAGGGATTGCTCTTGTTCCCAAAGTCGAAGAAATATTAATAATACAACCATCCCTACTTTCAACCATAATTGGTAGCACTGCTTTTGTCATTTGAAGTGTACCTATAATATGAACATTGATAAGGTTCATCCACTCATCTTGGGTTGTCAGATGAAAAGATTTTGGATCATTTATAACTCCTGCATTATTTACTAATATGTCAATTTTATTATGATTATTTGTAATTTGATCTATCATATTTAAAACATCACCTTCTTTCGTTATGTCTCCTGGAAGAATCAAGATATCCTTTTTATTACCTATTTCCTTCGAGAGATTGTTTAGTTTTTTAGCATCACGTCCATTTATAACAACTTTACAACCTTCAGAAATTAGAGATTTTGTAATATCTCTGCCTACTGTTCCACCAGCTCCAGTTATAATAGCAACTTTATTTTTTAAATTCATATACATCTATGTAGTATTAATTACATCATTTTAAATCGATCTCTTTTTATTCAATTTTTTACGTTTATCAAGCCTGAAAAAAAGTGAAATAATTATGGTAATTATAGTATTAAAAAAAATTCATGTATACTTAGCATAAAAATTAACTATTGCAATATTTAATAAATAATATTAATAGATTGCAATTATCGCCATCGTTTTTAGTCTCTCTCTGTTTATTTTATAACAGCAAGAGTATTTCACGATCCTACAGGCTGAAGAAATCATAACCATTATTCTCAGTTCAAGTGACGAAAAAAGAGAGAGGTTCCATGACATCACATATTATCCATTAAAGCCAAAAGAAACCGTAAAGGGGAGTAATGCAGATAATATTCCACATTAATAGAGATATTAACAGAAAATAATGTTACAAAAAAAATTATAAAATCGATCCTAACAATAGCTTTTCATTTAAGTTAAAAACAATTGGTAAATATACATTTCAATCCCCTCAATATCAATGGATGAAAGGAATGTGGATGTTACAGAAAATATTAAAATCAAAAAAAGGAACTCAAAGATATCGATGTGGAAATTACATGGACTACTCCTAAGCCTACAAAAGAGATTACTCATTTTAAAATTAGTTTTATGGGTAAAAATAAAAACAACAAGAAACATCTGGATTATATTTTCGCTATAAAAGGTAATGAATAAATTAATTGCTCAAAATATCCAAATTCACTAAGGATGGGGAATAGAAATGACCCAATTAAAAATTAACCAGTCACAAATTTTGTTTTTGGAATTAACAATAATTGGAATATCATTTCAACCTATATATACACAGAAAGTAAAATTTGTATGTGAATAATAATAAATAAGACATAGGCAATATTTTTATTATTAAAATCTTTTTTTCTATTACTAACTGAGTGATTTGTAAATTATGATTTATACTTAGAAATTTATTAGTCTTGATAAGGATGTAAGATATTTTACAATTCTATTTATCTTTCAAGTATCAGGAAAATTTATGTAAATAATATTTTTTAAAGCAAAAATAATATCTGAATTAAATCAAGTTTTTACTATAATATTTATTTAAAGTTTATTATCATATTAGATAGTCAATATGAATTCTATAGAATTAATGAAAAAAGAAATTGAACAACAAGTAGAAAAATTAAAAATTACTGACTTTGAAAAAAGTAAAAAATCTTCCGAATACCTTTTTGTAGGTTCTGGTGATTCTTTTGTTTCTGGTTTAATAGCAAGTTATGAGTCTAACTTTAATTGTTTATGTATGGATCCTACTGAAATAATATGTAATCCAACTTTAAGTAAGAATAAAAGGGTATGTTTTATTTCTCTTTCTGGAAAAACAAAAGAAAATATTTTGGCTGCAAAAATAGTAAAACAATATTGTAAAGAAACAATAGCGATTACCGCTAATCCTACCAGCGACCTTGCAAAAAACTGTATGAAAGTAATTAATTTAGATTATCAAAAACCTCCTTTAGCTACAGCAGGAACTTTAGGTTTTATATTAACTACCATGACAGCATTAGCGTTAGTAAAGAAATCAAAACTGGTAATTAATACTAAAAAAGTATACGAAAAGGCTGAGGAATTGTCAAATGATATTATTGATAAAACAAAAAAATATCTTCCTTTTACTAAAGATCACTCCATTTTTTTTCTTGGTACTTCAACTTTATTTCCAATTTCCTGTTACGGTTCATTAAAAATAAATGAAGTATTAGGATTAAAATCATCTGCATTTTCAGTTGAATATTTTTGCCATGCACCATTATTTAGTTTAACACATAAGGACATATTATTGATATTTTCGTCCAAAAATCAACATATGAATAAAAAAGCTAACAAGTTAAATTATCTGTTAAATAAGCAAAAATTTTATTCATTTCTTATTGAAATACCTTTTAATACTAATGTAGAAATTTTATTTTTCTCGTCCCTCTTTGTCCAATTATTAGTTTACGGGTTAGCAAAAGAAAAAAAGTTAAAAAATTGTTATTTCCTTGAAAATAAAGAGCTCCTTGAAATAAGCTCCAATCTAATATACTAGACGAATTTCTATAGAGAAGAAGACGATTGTCAAAAGTTTTGGAGCAATCTCAATCTAAATAAAGAAATATCCATTGAAGTTTATTATCATTATTAATTGGACATTCATGAATACTATAGCATTTTAGGAGTAACGGAAGATGCGACACTAGTGGAGATCAAAAAGTCATATCGGTTTCTAGTTAAAAAATATCATCCTGATCGAAATTCTGGTAAAGCAATTGATTCAGAGATAATAAAAAAAATTAATATTGCTTTTGAGGTTCTTTCCGATAAACATAAGAGACTTGAATATGATGATTTATGCTCAGAAATTCAAAATTATGATATAAACCATACTATGGAAAAGAAGACCACATTAAGAAATTATAATGAGGGTATAGAAAATACTACCACACCAAGTAGAATAATTTCTAAAGAAAAATCTAGATTTAGAATTATTGTTGAACCCTCGTTATGTATGGCTTTTGGAAGTTGTGAAATTTTAGCTCCAAATGTTTTTCATGTTGAAACTAATAAAATTATCAATCCCAAGGCAGTGGTAGTATCAGAGACTGGAAACAATTTTGAATCTATTCTAGACGCTGCACAAACATGCCCAACCAAAGCAATCATAATTATTGACAGGGATACAGGAAAACAAATTTTTCCATGATATAGAAAATTCTTATATAATTTCTTACGTTAAAGTATAAAGTATTTCATTCTTTTAAGAAAGTAAAGTAAAAAGAATGTCACAGTATTTGATTTTTTCTGATATAGATAATACGCTTCTCCAATCATATATTATAAAAGAAGGAGAAATTTATCATATAGAAGAATATGGGGAAATTAAAGAAATTGTTCAAAAGTTACGCAAGAACAATATTCCTTTGGTATTATGTTCGTCAAAAACCCGATTTGAACAGGAAAAAATAAGAAAATATCTAGAGATCAATGATCCATATGTAGTTGAAAACGGTGGAGCAATTTTTATTCCTGAGAATTATTTTCCTATAGATCTTGAAGAAATCGGTTTATCAATCAACCGTAACAATGAAAATTTAGTTATAGAGTTAGGAAAATCATACAATAGAATAATAGAAACTCTTCAAGAAATAAGAGAAATTTTCCATATTGAATTCATTGCTGTACATGATCTTTCATTACCAGAACTAGCTCAAAAGGTAGGCATATCAATAGAGGATGCAAGACTAATGGCATCAAGAGAATATAGCGAAACTATACTTGAAATTAATATTAATAAATTAGATAAATTAAAAAAAATACTGAATGATAGAGGTCTTCGTATTTTACAGGGAACTAGGTATAATACAGTTTCTTCTTTACATGATAAAGGCTCTGCAATTTCAATTTTAAAGAAATTATATTCAATAAAATATGAAAATGAGAAGATTGAATCTATAGGAATAGGAGATGCATTTAATGACATTTCAATGTTTGAAAATGTTGACAAACCATTTCTTGTACGAAATATTCAAAATAGTTACGCACCCATGAAAATAAATAATCTTATCAGAGTAAATGGAATTGGACAGACAGGATGGAAAGAAATAATATTAAACTACATACTCACAAAGTAGAGAAAATGAAGGATGCAACTATTCATATCGTTCCCCATATGCATTATGATGCAGTGTGGATTCTTAACAAAGAAGATTACTACTTTGTGAATATTGAATACATTTTAAAACAAGCTATAAATCTTATTAAAAAATTTGATTATAAATTCATGCTAGAGCAAACTTTTTTGTTAGAAAAAATAGAAAAGGATTATCCTCATATTTTTGCAGATATAAGTGACCTTGTTAAAGATAATAAAATTGAGATAGCAGGAGGACAGTATTTGTTAGCTGATAACATGGTTCCAAATGGAGAGGTACTAATAAGAGAAATAACCGAAGGAAAAAAATTTGTAAAAGAAAAATTAAATAAAGATATAGTAGTTTCTTATGGCGCAGATGAATTTGGTTTTAATGCACAGTGGCCTCAAATTTTGAGAAATTCTGGCTATAAATACTTCATCTTTAGAAGAGGAATAAATATTTCTACTCCATCAGAATTTTTTTGGGAAGGACTTGATGGGACTCAAATTCTTACTCATTGGATGCCACTAGGCTATCGTGCTGGACTTTTTTTAGATCAGCTATCCCTTTCGTTGAAACAATTAAAAAAATATGCTTCAACTAATCAAATTTTAATGTT
>DASVEV010000179.1:0-2215 GCA_036380415.1 Nitrososphaeraceae archaeon | reverse complement strand
CCTGACAAAGTAAAACTATTCACTAATACATTTATTTAAATAAATATAAATTTTTTAATTGCATGAATACTTTATGAGTAATTATTATCTAAATATTAAAACGTATAACTAATGAAGGATAAAAATAATTGAATCTAAAGTAAATAGTAATATATTTATAAATTATGATGCGAAGGAATTTTTTTCCAATTTGCGATTAGTGCTTCTGCTCTAATATGTATTGGTTCGATTAATCGAGATCGAGCTAACTTAACATATTCATTAATTATATCTACTCCAATAAATCGGCGCTGTAAATGGAAAGCCACTTTAGTAGTTTGTCCACTACCATTAAAAGGATCTAGAATTGTATCTCCCTCATAAGAATATAATTTCATCAACCTATATGGAATTTCTTCAGGAAAAGGGCATGGATGTTCTATATAGCCTGGAGGAATTGGAGCGATATGCCATACAGAATTTGCGATTTCCTTTGTCCATTCTTCATGTGTCGCAGGTAATGTTTCTGTCCTTTCAGTTCTTCCACTACTAACGTTCCCTTTTCTAAGAACTAAAATCAGTTCATGCATGATATTTGCTCTATAATATTTTGGGTAGGGATTAATAACAAATGAACCATATCTATTAGTTCCTCCCGTTACTTTGTGCCAAACTATCTCTTCGTGAAGATTCCACTTCCCAAATGGTTCGACTAATTGTGATAAGACCATATGGGGAAGTGGTAAGAGCGTACCATTTACAACTTCATTAGCTATAACTATACAACAGTAACCACCTTCTTTCGTTGCATTGTATATTTTGTTATTAAAGATATCAATCATCTCCTCAAGATATTCTTTTGTATTAATGTTCGATTTTCCCCGATAATATGATCCATTTTTTGAGGTATGTGCACTATAATCAATTGCATTTCTATAGGGAGGAGAAGTTATAGTCAACTGAATCGAACCGTTAGGAATTTTAGAGATTATTTCTTTGCAATCGCCTGATAAAATTTTATCAACATAACTATGCTTTATTTGCATAATTGAAAATAAATTTTTAATCAATATTTAGCATGCTTTAAAATAATCGACTAACTAATAAAGAAATTTTATACAATAACAATTCTTGAGTAGATGAGATTTGTAACATTTTTAATTTGTATTAACAATTATACGAGTCCATAAAAGAAATATTCATTTTTCCAGAATATATTCTTCAACTTCTACTCCAAAATGTCTTCCACTACTAGGTTTAAAGTATCCTAAAATTTTATCTCCTTGCTTAATGGAAGTAACTGGTAATAATTCTCCAGTGTCCCGGATTAATTGAATTGTTTCTGCATTTTGGACTATAACGGTTCCTTCAGTGTTATTACCAATTGCCTTAATTAACCTCAATGGTCTAGTCTCGATTTTACACCTCCCTACAGATACAAGTCTAGAATTTCCTTCCTTATTTACAATATATATCTCTGTCCCAGATTCTAATTCGGAAAGATATGTAGTTTTCCCATTAGGAAGAATAGTGTAACAATATACTGCTCCAGCATTAACTCTAAAAGGACGGGGAGAAGTAAAAGATGAGCCTGCTGATTCATTATGTAAAAGAAATAGAAAATTTGATTTACTTCCAACTAACATCCCTTCTCCTGTTTCAAGCATTGAAACAGTATCTACACATACTCTTTCTCCTATTCCTATATCTCTAAAACCTACAACTTCACATACTTTTATTTCAAATTTTTTATCTTTTAGATATTGTTTGGATTCTTCTATTTCTTTAACATTTGCAGTTTGAAGAATCACCCCGTCTACACCCAATTCTAATATCGCAAACATTGTTCTTACCTCCTCCGAATTTTTGGCGGTGGTGAATATTTTTGCTCTTGTATTTTGTAAATTAGCAATTATATTCTCCAATGGTATAATCTTCCAATTAGCGGCATCTACGATAATATAATTAGCACCATTATAGATTGCACTTTCTATATCATGAATATCTTCATTTGAGAAAACTTTCTTATAATAAGCCAAGAATTTTCCTTTTATCTTATTTGAGATTAAATCTTCTATAGATTTGCAAATGATAATATCAGCCAGTTCAGATTCATAAATAATCTTAAAATTTTTCTTTCTTTTTATTTTAATAGGATCTATAAGTAACGTATCAATTTCTTTTAACTGATCCAAAAATAAGTCTAGATTAGAAACATCAGATGGAGGTGCAATAA
>DASVEV010000178.1:0-11207 GCA_036380415.1 Nitrososphaeraceae archaeon | reverse complement strand
CTTCTACAATCACATCAAAATGCATAATTTTTCCATCTTTTTTTGTTACATATGTATCATAAACTGCACATTGCATAGAAATAATAAAGATTTAGTAATATTTAATCTATACAGCAGATCTTTTTATGTTTTTATTTTGTTTATTTAAATGGATGAGAATTAAAAACATATAAATAAGTAATAATTTAGTAATTTTTATTCTCCATAAAATCGAGGTTTAGTTTGCTATTATGAAATCAAAAAAAGAAAACCGTAATAAAGAAAATACAGATAGACTTGAGAGTACAATTGCAACTTTGGAATCTTTCAAGGAGAATAAAGATCTTCCAAGGGTTATACGCAACCAAATAAAAGATATTTATGATATTTTAAAAGAAGAAAAAAATGGGAGTATATCTGTTAGAGCCGCTAATGCAGTTAGTATGCTCGATAGCTTAACGCAAAATAGACATATGGAATCACATATCAGAACAACTCTTTGGCAAGTAGTGTCAAAGTTAGAAAGTATAAGAGAGCAGTAATAAGATTACTGTTTGAAGTAGGCTTTCTATTAATAGATATTGAGAGAATTGCTAAAGTTTTTTAAATTTGATAATTTAAAAAAAGAATTAAGAAAAGGTAATTTCCGAATAATTTTTGCTGCTGGAATCAGTTTAATTTTGGTTGGAATTTTTTTTTTAGTATTAATATATCAATTACTATTAAATTAAGCCTAGCAAGAGGGTTATACTATCTATAACCAAACTAGAAGAGGCTAAAAAAATAACAATTATAACTTTAAGATATATACAATTCTTAAATGATTAAAAAAAAAGCGAATTATGATATTATATTTCCTGGTGAACATGTTGCGTTTATAGAAGAATTTGAAAGTGGGAAAAATACTTTTGTTGTAGATGGTTCTATAAAATCTCTAAGTTTAGGGAAAAAAGAATATGATTTTAAAAAAAGACAAGTTGCAATAGAAAGAATAAAACAAGCGCACTTTCCAAAGATAGGTGATGTTATAGTTGGATATATAGAAATGTTATTTGGTAGTATGATTTCTATACGAATCTTGTATCTCAACAATAAAAAATTTTCTTCAGGTCTATCAGCAATTGCCTCAACAAGGATAGCCTCAGAATCAGGAGGATGGAATTCCAGAAGAGACAGAGGTGAGAGAAGACCTAAATTCATGTATAGGGTTGGAGATATAGTAAGAGGAAGAATCTTTAGTTTGTTGAACTCTTCTGCTCATGCTACTATAAGCGATAAAGATTTCGGTATAGTATATTGTATATGTTATATCTGTGGAGGTGATACCGTGAAATCTTATAATACAGTGAAGTGTATTGAGTGCGGAATGATGGAAGAAAAAAAACTTGCTTCTGATTTTGGTAAAGAAGTTTTGTTATCATTGGGAAAAAAAAGAGAATAATATGTCTGGTTGTGTGAAAGATAGTTATTATTATTTAACATTTTATAATGAGTAAATTTATTTTATTTTTTTATCAACATTTTTTGGTAAAACATATTATAGGACATCTTGGTAAATTTCTGAAAGTGATAAAAGAAATTTATTTGACTAATTCTTGGTGAGAAGATAATGACAACAAGTTATAAAATTTATGAAAATAAAATGATTAGATTAATCTTAATTTCTTTTCTAATTTCATTTACTATTTTTTCTTCAAATCTTTTTCAAATGAATAGTGTAGAAGCACAAATTGGAAAATTTGGAACCTTTACAGGTCATAATTTTAAATATATTAAAGATTCAGAATTATTTCAATTGAATCAATTTTCAATTGCTGTTTGGTTCAAAACAAATAATACTGATCCCCATGTTTCATTTGTAGTTAATAAAGGTGGATTTGGTTCCGAAGCGTCTGGTGAAAATATGAATTATGGATTTTGGATAACTTACCTAGGGCATCTTCAAGCAGGATTTGAAGCAAAAGACTCCTCAAATTATTTTGTTACTTCTAAAAAACCAGTTAATGACAATAAATGGCATTATGCTACAGTAACATACGATGGATCATTACTAAAGTTGTTTATTGATGGTGTGTTTGATCATAGCTTAAATACAAAGCATGCGAAACCTGACATAACTGGAAAAAATAGGATTGCCATTGCTGCGAACTCTCTCTTCAAAGACAAGTTATATGTGGGCGACGTGGATGAAGTTCGTATTTGGGATAGACCTCTTACCACTGCAGAGATATATGATGCATATACACAAAACAAATTCAATCTAGATAATCAATTAGTATTTGTGTCATTTGGTGATAATACCTCTTGTAAACCTGAAAAAGCTGTTAATGTTACCTCCATAGGACATGTAGGCAATAATACAGAACTCAATGCAATTGATGGTAATCAATCTACACGGTGGTCTAAATATGGACTTAATTCTTGGACTCAATTGGATTTAGGTAAAGAAAAAGAGATATGTGATATTGATATCTCTTGGTATAAAGGTGATCATAGGAATGTTAAATTCACTATATCTACATCTGCAGATGGAGAAATTTTTAGCAATCTATTTTCTGAAACTAGCAGTGGTCTTACCAATGGAGCTGAAAAATTCGATATTCCGGATGTTAAAACCCGCTTCCTTAAAATCACCGTTAATGACAATTCAATGAATGATTGGTCTAGTATATCTGAGATTGATATTAATAATCCCATAATTCCTGGCTCTCCTTCTCCGTGTTTCCCCTTAAATATCCCAGTTAATCATATATCGTCAATAGACACTTCACTTAATAACACTAAAGGCAATTTAGTCGACAATAATCTTTCCACAAAATGGTCTAATCTAGGATTAGGTTCATGGATACAATTTGATCTAGGACAAGAAAAACAAATATGTGATATTGGAATTTCTTGGTATAAAGGGAATATTCGAAACATTGATTTCGTAGTCTCTGTGTCTTCAGATGGTTATGATTTTAGACAGGTTTTTTCCAGCACTAATAGTAATACTACTGACGATATTGAGGTATATGATATTCCAGACGCCGTTGGTAAGTACCTTAGAATTACTGTTACTGGAAATAGTGTAAATGATTGGGCCAGTATAAATGAGGTTAATCTATTTGCCAATCCAATTCAAAAAGAATCACTTACCTCTGCATCGCTCATAAATATAGTGACACAGGTCATTAATGATAATGGCGCAACTAAACAAACAAAAGATTTTATAGTATCAGTTAATGGAACACAGGCAACTCCACATTCATTCGCTGGTAATCCCGATGGACAATCTGTATCTATAGAACGAGGATCTTATGAAGTGAAAATAAATAACTTCACTGGATATAAGACAACTTTATCAGCTGGATGTAAAGGTATCATAGGTTTAGGTGATAACAGAGAATGTGTAGTAACATTGGATGATATAGATACTGCAAATACCTCTAATGAATTAACAAACACTATTGATAATTTTACAAGTAACAATCTTACAAGTAACAATCTTACAAGTAACAATCTTACATCTACAATCGCTATAACAAATAAGTATATTAATAACAGTAACAATAATGACACTCCAAACATAAACCCACTTGTACGTGACCTTGACTTGAATGTTCTATTAGAAGTAATAAATGTCCATGGTGGGACCAAAAAACCATTAGATTTTATCATAACAGTAAAAGGAGAAAACGTTGTACCAAGTTCATTTGCAGGCAGCAATAACTTCCAAAAAGTATCTATAAAACCAGGAAATTATGACGTTAAGATATCTAATACATTTGGATATGAAATAAATAGAATTTCTGGGTGTACAGGAATAATAGAAACCACAGACAAAACATGTATAATAGAATTAATTGATACTCCAAAACTTTTAGACATGTCCCAAATAAATCAAACTTCGGGAAATCTAACACAATAATTCAATTAATATATTGAAAAGTTATTTTTTAATATATTTTAAAATTTATAAATTTTTTGTATATTCCTAAGGAAATAAATAATTGTTTTATTTTGTATTGAATCGTTATCGGATTCTATAATATTATAGGAGAGTTAATTATAACTTTTTTACAATTCATATTTATACTAAAAGATATAAGATCGGTCGAGGTAAAATAATTAAATGAAATTTAGATTTTTGGTATTGTATGGTTTAATCTTATTGATGTCTGTAATTAGCGGTAATCAATTAGTAAACTTAGTTTATGCACAATCAGATAATGGTTCTAATTCAACAAACATTGATACAGAAATAAATAATCTTTTAAATAAAGTAGGAAGAGGAAATATAATAGATAGTACTATAGAATCGTTAATGCAAGGGATGGGCTCTCCTCCTTCGTCAAACTCTTCTGTATCCAGCTCTTCTCCTCTGAGTTCATTACTTCCACCAAGTTCCTCATCATCTGTTTCTTCTCCTCCGGATTCTACACCTACAGCAAACTCTTCTGTATCAAACTCTTCTGTATCCAGCTCTTCTCCTCTGAGTTCATTACTTCCACCAAGTTCCTCCTCGTCCAGCTCTTCTCCTCTGAGTTCATTACTTCCACCAAGTTCCTCCTCGCCCAGCTCCTCTCCTCCCAATAAATCATCATTGCCTAATACGTCAAACGTCGTTAATAGCGAAATAATGTCTCTTTTAAAGAATCAAGATTCTAGTGAATCTTCTGTTACCATAAATCAAGTAAAAAATCAAAATATGAAATATTTCGCCAAAATCGTAGATAAAAATAGTAATAATGAAGATACAATCTCCAGTAATTCCTTAACAGAATTTAATAATGAATTGCTCAAATTTTGTCTTGAATCAGGAATCGATTATTATTCCTGTAGCTCTATAATTCAGGATTCAGTACAATCTGCACAATTCACCAGCACTTATATGGGCCCAGCAACTGTAAATACAGATCTTATCGGATATTCCTTAGAATTAAAAATAAAATAATTTTTTTATAATGTATATTATTTCACATAGCAATAAGCTTTACATGTTCTAATTTTTTATTAGTTTGAAATTTTTTAGTCATATTCCTTATTAACTCTGCATCTCCCTTTAGTAAAAATAATTCAACACATCTGTCTTGATCAATTTTGCTATGGATATGTGTAGTCACAATTTCTTCAAAATCGTGTCTCATGTTAGTAACTTGATCATCATCTCTTTCTTGATGAATAATTAGTAATAAAGCAGCCAATTTTCCCTGTAATGTATCTCTTTCTTTTTGTTCTGCTATAATATTTCTTAATCCTGCTCTCACAATTTCGGATCTTCCAGTAAATCCAAGATTCTTCTGCAATTTATCAATATCATTAATAATATCATCATTTAGCGAAATACTTACTATAGGCAATAGCGAATTAATGATATAAGTGATATAAAATTTTATGGTTAAAATATACTATCTATAAAAAGGGTAAATATTCTTATTATATATTGTGAACTAAAAATTGATTATCATTACTCAAATAATTTAATTAACTTTATGATAGATTCATAATTCCCAATTTCATTAAGTGAATGTGCATCACTACCAAGATGAAATTTAACACCTCTATTAATAAATATTTTTATCCAAGTTTCAGGTGGCCTCTGATATTTTGCATTGACTTCTACTATTTTGTCGTGTTTTTTAAGAAGTTTTGCTAATTCTTCTATCTCTGTTGGATTTATCTCAAATGAACTCTCCGGAGCTAAATGGCCTATCACATTTACGTGCTTATTTTCAATTACTTTTTTTAATGCATTTATCCAAATCACTTTATCACAATATTTCGTATGAAAACTTGCAATAATGAAGTAATCTCTAGAAATTTCTTCTCTACAATCAATATTACCATTAAACAAAATTTTGGCTTCAAATCCTGGTATTACTTTAATCTTTGTTTTTTGTTTGTAGTGTAATATCTCATTTAAATAACTTGGTATCCACTCTGAACTTTCTCTTACATGTTCTGTTAAAGCAATTATCTCTAATCCCTTTCGTTCTGCTTCCTGTACCACATTTTTAACTGTAAGATTTGAGGCTGAATGATTGTTATAGTTAGTATGAATATGATAATCCTCTTTTAAATTCATAATTTCTAATAATAATGATTTATAATAATATATAATTCTCTATTTTATTATAATAATATATCACTGTTTCACTCAATTTGATTATTAATTTACCTTGATTAGATAAGTTATTAATAGATTTAATACTCTTTAATATAATAAGAATAGTTATTCAAGGCAGATATTAAATTTAATTATCATTATATTATAACTATGCTAATGGATACATTCAATGTACTTATTCCTGGAGCGGGAGGGCCAGCTGGAATTAATACTATTAAATCTTTACGAATGTCATCATTTAAAGGGAATATTATATCAACTGATTCAAATTCACTATCTGCAGGCTTTTTTCTTAGCGATTTTTATTATGTTATACCCCCATATGATAATAAGTTTTTTTTGGTAAATTTATTAAAAATAATTAACGAACAAAATATTAAAGTTTTGATGCCTTCATCTGGATTTGATATTTTTGGATATAGCATCAATCATGATTTAATAGTAGAATACGGAGCAATACCAATAGTTAGCAGAAGGAAGGTTTTAGAAATTTGCAGGGATAAATTATTATCATATGAATTCTTATCAAATAAATTTCCTTTTGCTTTTACTTGTGAATATGATAAAGAAATAGATACATTTCCTTTAATTGCTAAACCGCGTTTTGGCAAAGGAAGTACTAATATTATAAAAATAGAAAACAAATTAGATCTAGACT
The DNA here is from genome assembly GCA_036380415.1 of Nitrososphaeraceae archaeon. Taxonomy (GTDB): domain Archaea; phylum Thermoproteota; class Nitrososphaeria; order Nitrososphaerales; family Nitrososphaeraceae; genus TH1177. The sequence goes on along the minus strand of DASVEV010000178.1, from coordinate 4,461 downwards.
ATGTGTCTAGAAAATTTAAAAATATGATATTTCAGGAATATCTTCCGGGAATAGAATATACAGTAGACGTACTTTCTGATCTTACTGAAAAACCAATTATGGCAATTCCAAGAATAAGAATGGATACTAAAGCTGGTATATCAGTAAAAGGAAAAATAAAACGAGATTCCCTGATAGAAAATCTTTGTAAAAAAACTGCAGAGACCTTAGGAATTAAAGGTCCATGTTGTATTCAATTAAAAGAGTCTAAAGATGGAGAACTAAAAATTATTGAAGTCAATCCTAGATTTGGAGGAGGTACAATTTTTACTACGCTTGCCGGTGCAAACTTTCCTGCAATGCTATTAGAAATGATTAGTAATAATAATTTAATAATTCCACAAGTGTCTGAAATTACTGTTCTGCGATATTTTGAAGAAATTGTAATTGAATAATATTGAATAAATACCACCATTACACATAAGAAAGGCTTTTGAATTTTCAGACTTATCTAAATTCAAATTAGTTATTTAGATTATTTGTAATAAACTTTATCTCCATGTTTTATTTTTTATTGTTATAGCAGCATATACAATTAACCATGTAAGAATAAATGTTGAAATAACATTCATTAACGGTCTATAAAACCACCTAGGATAACCTGGCTTTCTTAGTCTTACATCAATGCCATACATCAACCCTGCAAACATTGTTCCACCCAGATAAAAAATTCCACTCAAGATATCACCATTCAAAGGTAATATGATAAGCGATTTTATTATAATGTAAGGCCTAAATAATCTTAAAGCAATTGTTAAATAATAAATAATTGCAACAGTTAAAGGTCTTTGCCAATAAATCGATCCTGTTGCAAAAATACTTCTAATGAAGCTTTTTCTCCATCGTATCTGTTGTTTAATTAAACTTCTTAATGTTTGGGGTACTCCAATTTCTACATTTACACTTGGGCTATATTTTAATTTCCATTGTTGAGATTTTATTTTTCTTCCTTTCTCTTTTGTCGGGTTTTTTTTAATGAGTTTCTCATTCCTATTTTTTATTTTTTCTGCAAGAATAAATGCCGTTAATCTTCTATCCGTTGCAAATTTAAATTCCATACCTAAAAATCTATCATTTGCCCATTCATGAATATGATTTATTATAGCTTCTCTTCTAAATGCAGAAAGAGATCCAGAACAACATGTTAATGAGGAAAAAGAACTTTCCATTCCTTTAATAATCCTATATTGTCCATCAAACCAAACGTCTTGAATTTTCTCTAACAAATTACCCGTGTCGGCATTACGTACTGTTCCATGCCCAGTAATGGCTCCAATTTCCTTGTCGGAAAGAAATATCTTCACAAGATTTTTTACAGCATCATCAGCCATATTACAATCACTATCCATAAAAACATAAAATTCTCCATTAGCAATTTCTGTAGCTTTTTCAATGGCATGTTTTTTTCCTAGGTTTATAGGAAGATGTAATACTCTTAGTGCATTTGGATTTTCTTTTCTTAATCTTTCTAGAATATTAGGTGTTTTATCAGTACTACCATCATTAACAACAATTATCTCCTTATTTTTATAAGATGAATTTATACAAGATTTAATACAATTTTCTATATTCTCTTCCTCATTTTTAACTGGAACAATTATAGTAATTAGTGGTTCTATGTCAATGGATTTCTTTTTAATTTTTAATAGAGGATCTTTAAATTTTAAGTAAGAAAATAAAAAAATACTGAAAAGAGCAAGAGTGGTAAGGAAGCTATAAAATCCTATTGTAAAGTCAACTATAAATAACATAAAGTAAACTTTGAGGATCAATATCATACCTATTGATGATAACATAAAATATCGGATAATCCATCTTTTTTTATTCATCTCATGAGTTGTAGATGATTCCTTCTGTATGATCATAACTCTATCATTCTTTCAATTTATTAGCTGTTAGCATTCTAGCCTATTATAAAATATAGTAATAAATATTAAATCTATTAGTGGATAATTTTTTATATATTTATCATAAAAAATTATATGAAAAATCTGAATTCGTTTATTATTAAATCTAGTTCCAAAGTCCTATATTTTTTAATAATAAACCATAAATAATTAATAATAGTTATTATATAAGTAGAAATACTATTGCCAGCAATGCAAAATACGCAACATAAAGTTGATTATATTAATGAAGGCGTTTTCTATTTTAAGGAGAGGACAAAATGCCATTAGTTTCTGTTCAATCTGTTTCATACAAATATAATTCAGAATCGGTTTTAGAAAATGTCTCTTTTAATATAGAAGAAGGTGATTTTCTCGGGATTATAGGACCCAATGGCGCAGGTAAGACTACTTTATTTCATTGTATGTTGGGTTTACTAAATACATATTCTGGAAGAATAACTATTCTAAATCAAGATATAAAAAAAAATAAAAAAATATTCAAAAAAATAGGGTATATTCCACAAAAAAAATCTATTGATCAAAAGTTTCCACTGACAGTTCAAGAACTCGTATCCTTATCTCTTACTAGAGAGACTCCTAAGAACGTAGTTTTTGAAATTCTAAAACAGGTTGGATTATATAATATGAAAAACAAAACAATCGGTCAGCTTTCTGGAGGTCAACAACAACGTGTTTTAATAGCAAAAGCATTAGTGAATAATCCAATCATCCTCATGCTCGATGAGCCCACTAATGAATTGGATCAAAAAAGTCAGCATGATTTCTATTTCCTTCTAAAGGAACTTAATGAAAAAAATAAGATTACAATAATATGGACATCACATGATATGGATGCGGTAAATAAATATGCTAACAAAGTATCATGTATCAATAAAAGGATGTTCTTTCATGGTGATAAAAGTGAGTTTTTCTCTACTGAAGATCATCTCAGGAATTATTCTGAGTCAACAATGCAAATTCATATGCATGAGCACGATATATGAAAAATATACCAAAATGATTTGTCTATGTTTGAGGTCGATATTTTTTCATATGGGTTCGTTCAACGTGCATTATTTTCAGGTTTAATTATTGCCATCACCTGTTCTATAATTGGAATATTTCTTGTTCTAAAAAAACAATCCTTATTTGGAGATGCTATTTCTCATATGGCATTTGGAGGAATTGCAATAGGTACATTTTTAAATTTCTATCCCATTTGGACCGCAATGGGATTTTCAATAGTCACTGCCTTGGCTATAGCAAAAATGAGACAATCTACAAAACTTCCTTCAGATTCAATGGTAGCAGTAATGCTTTCTTTGGGTTTGGGAATAGGCGTTACATTGGTTAGTTTATCTAACGGCTTCTCTGTAGACATATTTAGTTTTCTCTTTGGAAGTATTCTATTAGTTAGTCCTGAAGATATTTATTCTATACTAATTGTCGCAGTAATAGTTGTGTCTATAATTATAGTTTATTATAAAAAGTTTATATATATTACTTTTGATGAGGATCAAGCAAAAATTAGTGGTATTGAAGTAGAAAAACTTAACTATTTATTTACCATTTTGGTAGCTATAACAATAATTGTTTCTATCAAATTGGTTGGAATATTATTAATTTCATCTTTAATAGTTATTCCAAATATAACTGCTCTATTATTTAATCGAGGCTTCAAAAAGACACTTTTAATCTCATTATCTTTGTCTACTTTCTCAGTATTTGGGGGAATTATTCTATCTTATTACTATAATTTAGCACCGAGTGGTATAATAGTATTGTTGTCTGCAACTGGTTTTATTATAACCTTTCTGCTAAAAACTTCGATTTTGAAATAGAATAAAGGGATAGTTTCAATTTGGTATATTATTAGGTTGTTTATTGACCACATTGTCATAAAAAACCAAAAAAAGGGAGCATATATCAGCTTATTGCAGTAATTATTTGCTCAAATGCTTCATATGGTTGTGCTCCCTGAATTGCTACAGGTGTTGTACCGTTATAAAAGATAAATGATGGTGTACTCTGTAATCCAATATTCCTAGCAAATGAATCATTTTCACTCACGATTTCAATATATTTATCAGAATCAATACAGTCGGAAAATTTCATAAGATCAGGAACTCTAACATTATTTGCAAACTGCATTAAACTATTTTTTGTTACCCAACCTGTATTTTCACCTTTTGAATTTTTGAATAATTCATCATGATACTCCCAATACATTCCTTGTTCTGCGGCACAATAGGACGCAGCTGCAGCAAGAGTTGAAGCTTTATCACTGCCATCATTTACAATGAGATCCTTATACATAAACTTGGCCTTTCCAGTGTCTACAAAATTCTCTATTATAGAATCTTTAGTTTCTTTATTAAACTGGGCACAGAAGGGACACTGATAATCAGCAAACTCAACTATTGTTATATTAGCTTGTTCATTTCCTAGTGCAGAGGCATTAGCGGCAGATGGACTTAACAATTTATTTAAAAACATCTCAGGATCTAGAGGATCTTGACTATTATTATTACCT
>DASVEV010000177.1:0-6313 GCA_036380415.1 Nitrososphaeraceae archaeon | reverse complement strand
CACTAACTATTCTGATGTCTAAAACCTTCATTGACTTCACCAGACTATTAAAAGAATGAATAAACTGGAGACCTGTATATACATACACGAGGAGCATCACTTGGCGATAATTTGAAAGTGTCTGCTCAGACTGACCAATATTCTTGGGAATGGAGGGATACGTTCATTTTTGCTGAACATTTTTACAAGAGCGTATCCTGGTTTCTGCAGGAGATGAAATTAGTGTTCGTGTGACAACTTTCAATACTGGAACAGAAGATTGCGATTCTGGTACATTCACCAAGAACCTTAGTGCATGTATTTGTAAATATGGGCTAGCCTATCTAAATTTTCTTGCATTTGATTGAAAAAGTACTTACGCTTTTTCCAGTTTATTTTCAGTGTCCACTTTTCTATGATATTATTGATGTGCCTAATTTATGGCTAGATTTAGTATTTTATATAAAATTATACTAACAATTCTATTAAACTTTGATAATTGTCATTTCTAATAAAGTCAACTAATAAATTTTTAAATAAAATATCAGGATTTTCTTGAATTTCTATTCTAATAATATTTTTTTTTCTTTCTCATCTAAAGAAATGCTTAATTCTATGAAAGTAATGATTCCATGTAGAAATCCATTTTCCATCAGGGTCTTCATCCTTTGTGTTTTTCTTTGTTTCCAAAACTAAAAGGATTGAATCACAACTTGTATTGCTAGATAAAAAAATGTCTTTTCCTAAATAATTAACATAATAATATATTACTTTTAGATTATTGTTCTGATGCCTTTCAGATGCACCAGTAGAATCCATAAATTTGTGATATTGTTTTAGTAACAAGCGATTCTGAACATTTTCTATTTTATCTATTTTGTGTAATGTTGTTGTTAGTTTTACTGGCATATCAGATTATTCCTCCTAAATCTATTTTCTGTTTTTCTTCTCTGAACACATCATTATTGTTAATTTATTCACGTAAGCATTCCTATTTAATCCCCACAGAATAATGGGCCTAAAGGAATATACTTTGTTAGCAAAGTTAACCCAGACACATAATGATCGATTATATAATATATCATTAAAGTTTAAAATTAAAAGCCATAGCCTACTACTTCAATAATGATGATGGAACGATGACATATATAGAGCATGACTATGGCTGGACAGCATGTTACTGTAATATTATTTATTAAGAATAATATTTAATAATTTAATATTTTCATTCGCTATTAGTTTTAGGCAGAATAATGCTGAAAATTGTTCCATAACTTGTCTACCTTTATCTACTATCTATGAACCCTAAATTCAGATTCTAGTAATTCATTCAATGTTTTCTTTGCTTCATCTTTATCCATTTCATGTAGGAATTTACCTTTAGTTTTGTATGATTCAACACATATATCCATAAGTATTTGTGGTTTGGTTGCAGGTGTCAAATCCTTACACCAGGCGATACAATATAATAACTTTCTTTCTTTTCCTTCTCGGTTTTCATAGGATTTTTCAAATAATTTGAGTAAGTTGGTTGGATATTTACCATATGGAAATTCAACACTACTATTTTTGTTATCATTATTTTTAAAAATCATATGTCTTATTCATCACATCTTATATCATATTATTATTATTACTATTGTTACTATGTGTCCTACCTAAGTGAGAGGGAGGGGGAGAGGATGGTCTTCTTTGTTCTGGTTATCCCTCACAACAACTAATAATAATAGTAATATCGCTAGAGAGGTGTGGTATGAATGAGTATAGTATTCTATTTAATACTTTGATATAATTTACTTGTCATAGCCGAACTATTAGTGAAATCCGGGCTGGGATTATTGTTCCGACTATGACAAATCAAGTGATTCCTTGGTTGATGATATATTTGGTAAAATATCATAGTGATTCTTTTATTTATGATTAGTTGTAAATCTAGTTTGAGAATTTAATCAATAATCAATAATGAAGCATCAATCGATATCATTCTTATTCTTTGCTAAATTTGTAACTTGTAGTAACTGATCTTTAAATTTATTATCGTGTAAAAATTTTACCTTAAAACAGTCATCACAGATCCAGATTCGTTGATGAAGACTCGGAGTTTTATCTTGTTGTTGTTGTTGAAGTTGTATGATTGCGAGTTTGGTAGCCCTATTCCGACACCTATTAAATTCATTTATATAGTTTTGACATCTGAATTTTCCTAACCTAACTGACGTTCTCCCTATATACACCCTATTATTATGTTCTTATTTGTCAGATTTCTGCATTTCTTAATCTTATTATTCAATATTATGCTGAAAATTGTTTTATAATATTTAATATTCAACTCCTATACTAGCAAATAGTTCTAATTACTCAATAAAAAACACTAGAGATATACAAGATTTATGACTAGTATATTTTAAGGGTTGTAGTCTTTAACAATCTTATGTGAAATAAAATTTTAGTCGTTCTTTTCGACTATTGGAATGATGGTGATATCAATATTAGTTCACATGAATTAGAGTGTAAAGAAGCAGAAAATTATGATAAAGTTATGGAATCTCATACTAATTATCTAACTATATTCTATAATCGTGCTTTAGTGTATAAACAAAGGCTGAAGAAGATTTATTTAGCCAAGGTAAAAGGGTATTCCTAGTAAATCAATAATCATTTATTTATTTTTTGCAAGAACATATAATAACTACCAATCTAGGTTATCGCTAGAGTATTAGATTAATTAAAAAATAGATCAATTGTAAATTTTATTTCTTTGTTTATCTATTTTAACTATCTATATTTTCTTAGATTGGTTAAGATGATTTTGTCTTGAGTTCTGTGGAGTGAAAAACCAGACTAGAGGACATGTATCTTACATGAGCCTCAATGAACCTTCTTGCTCTCTTCATTATTTCTATTTTTATACCACTAGAGTATATAGATTGATTAATTAATTACTTTCTTTAAAATATTAAACTTATGATTTATTTTATTGATATTGTAGTTTCTCATCTACTCCTCCAGATTCTTCCTTTGCTAATCTTTGATATGTAGTAAATGCTTTTTCTAATAAACCATCTAGTTTATTGTAAGAAGTTGTCTCTACCTTTATAGACGAACCTTTCTGTGTCCTAATTTCTATTTCAAATTCTTCTTCATATTCTTCTTCCTCTGTTGCAGGTCTTGTTGTTGTTTTGGATACATCTTCATTTTCAATAGACATATTTTTATCAGAATATAGTGTAGAATAAACTATATAACAAGATAATTAAACTAATGTTACTACAAAGTAAAGGATTTAGTAGTAAATTAAACAAAATCTGTAAAATAAAAAAATAAAAATTTAGGGTTTTAGTCTCACTCCACGCGCTGAATCCTCGGTTAGAATCCTCATTCAGTAGGATTCATAAATAAATATTGATATAAACGAAGAAATAACCTTTGCTTTTTTATCGGATAATATATTTTTGCTTTGTCTTGCTATTGTTGTTATCATGATTGAATCATAATAAAAGATGCAGTATTAGAAACAATCAAATCGAAATTATTAATTTAAAAAATATTAAGTTATATCTATTTTCCCAAATCTTGTAATTTATCTCCAATATTCCCAACCAGGTCTTTTGCTCCCTCAGTGACTTTAGAGCCAACTTTACCAACATCTTCTCCAGTTTCATCGGCAGATTGAATTGCCTTTTCCATAGTTTGGTTAGCAACTTGTTGAGGATCTTCCTGTTGTTGCATGGTTTGATTTGCTCCTTCACTTTGTGCATTAACATTAACAAATGTTGTTGTTGATGATATTCCTGCTATTACAATTAAAAAAGCAGATGCAAGAATGATGATGGATGATGTTATAACTATTTTTGAATGGATGTTTGATCCCATATCATTTTTAGATAAATGTAACTTCTATTAAAAGCCATAGTCATCTATTATTAATATTATTCTAATTAGAAGACTATGACTTTGTGTGTGAATATATTTATGTCTGCATTGGTCATTTGCTAATTATAATATTTAAAAATCATAGAAAATTTAATTAATTAATTAGTAAAATAATAAAAAAGAGAAAAAATTACAAACTATACTTAAATAGAATTTTTTACGTTAGATCTATATACTATAGAATGTTTAAGAAATCCATAGCCATAATTGATGATGATCCAGATTTATTAAATTTATTTAGTGAGGCATTACAAATGAGTGGCTATACTGTTTCTAGTTTTACCGATCCTCTTTTAGCATATCAACATATCCAAGAAAACCCAGATAAATATTCATTAGTAATTGTCGATGAGAAAATATTTAATTTAAATGGATTATTTAGCAGTACAAAACTCTTAGAAATAAATCCAAAACTAAATGTAATATTATTAAGTAATTTCAAGGATTTCAAATATAATTATAAATTCAACATTCTCAAAAAGCGTGTATCTATATTTAAATTAATTAGTGCAGTAAATGAAAGTATATCAAAATCTCTTTCTCATGATGACAAACTCTGATTCTTTATAATATTAGTAAAAGCCATAACCTTCTAATGAATATATCATAACAATAGAAGGCTATGACTATTGAGACAAAGGCTAACCTAATATCTTTCTCTTGTTGGCAGATTGATCGATTGAGTGATTATTTTTTTGTAATCCATATATCTAGATTCTCTCTTCTGAATTATATAAGAATTAGATAACCTAGTTAATTGATAAATAATTAAATTTGATATAAAAAATTAAAATTCTGTTTATTCATGATATGGTAGGCTGAATGTAAATGTTGATCCTTTATCTGTGCCACCACTCACATCACTATTATTGAAGGCCCATATCCTCCCACCATGTATTTCAATGATACTCTTTGAAATAAATAATCCTAAACCTGTTCCTCTTTTTGGAGACTTGGTAACGAATGCTGTAAAAAGTTTAGGATATATTTGCGGATGTATGCCAGTTCCAGTATCCTTTAAACTAACAAGAATTTCGTTCCCTTTTCTTTCAACAATAACAGTAATACTGCCCTCATTTGTAAAGTTTAATGCATTGGATAAAAGATTACAAATGACTTGATAAAGCCTGTCTCTATCGGCTTCTACCATTATAGCATTCTTATCATATGATTTATAAAATAATTTAATATTTTTTTTATTTTCTATTATCATTTGATTATAGTCTCTCAAGATATCTGTTAATATCAGTTCATTGAGATCGAATTTTTCTTTCTTTAAAAATAAAGATCCACTTTCTATTCTTCCGACATCTAATATCTCTTCTGCGAGTTTCATTAGTCGTTTTGAATTCCTAATGATAACATTGAGAATTTCCTCATCATTTTGTAAGTTTGGCTGGCGGCTCAGGAGTAATTCAGAGAGTCCAAGTATTGGTTGTATAGGAGTTTTGAGTTCATGTGCTGCAATATTTATGAATTCATCCTTTAACTGATCTCTTTCTTTTAATTTCATATTGGCATTTTCAAGTACCTTGTTTGCATTTTCAAGTTGCTTGGTTAATTCATTTTGTTTTTTAATAGAGTTTTTTAAAGACGTGACCATAGAATTGAAGGATTTTGTTAGCACTGAAAGTTCATCATCATCAGCATAAGCATCATTATCATCACTGTTGGTTTTAACTACTACCGTGATATTTCCTCTTATTACTTCAGATGTTGCATGAGTGAGAGCAATTATTGGTTTTAGTATTTTTCTTACCAGATAAAATACAAAAGCAGAAGTGACTCCAATAGTTAAGAGGGAAAAAAACCATTGATAAAATAATATACCCTGAACCATATTTTTTTTATGTTCTCCTAATTGTGTAACCAATAGATTTGTTGAATCTACTAAAGATGATATTCCACTTTTTATTTTTGTTTTTAGAATTGTGTCCAATTCTAGTTTTGAAGGAGTTAGTGTTGATCCTGTGGTGGCTTCTGATGTTACTATTACTACAGGGTTAATTTTTTGATTTTGTTCTAATATATTATCTGTTAATAGTGTTTTTAATAAAATCCATTTCTGGTATATCTCATCCCAATCCTTAGAGAATTCCGAAGGCAATGGTTTTAGATCAATCCCTGATATTTTTCCCCCATTTTTTACTGTCATTATATTTGACTCTAGATCATTCATAGCAGTCTTAATCTTGGATACATCACTACTATCTTCCAAAAGATGATCATAAATATTATACATAAGATTAGAGGTGAGAAATCGATTGTTTCCTGCTATATTTATCGAGTTTTCGAAAGAAAACATCTGTGATTGGCAAGTATAGAGTATAATAAAACTACTAATGATAAAAAAAAGTTGAATAAAAACGAGTATTCCTACCTTTACGCCTATTTTAGAACG
>DASVEV010000176.1:0-8793 GCA_036380415.1 Nitrososphaeraceae archaeon | reverse complement strand
TAAAGCAATAGGGATACCTGAAGAAGAACTATGTTTTACATGTTCAACTGGGAATTATAGTTCTCTAGGAATAACACCAAAGTTTAGAACAAGAGAAGAAGTAAAAGGAGAATGAAATTCACTATTATATTTTTTAAAAAGAGAAGGTTAAATTCCTAACGTAATATTATTCCATATGACTTCAATAATTAAAGCTTTTGCAATTGATATTGATGGAACTTTGACTGAGAATGGTGGAGGAATTATACACCTTCCAGCTATGCAAGATCTTAGAACGTTAGAAAAATTAGGTTATCGAATCATTTATGTTACCGGCCGGTCTTCAGTCGAAGCTTATATGTTATCAGTATTTGGCGGAACTACTAAAATAGCCGTTGGAGAAAATGGTGGAGTAGTCACTCTTAGCCCTACAGAGCATATTCTTCTTGGAAACAAAGAAAAATGTATTAATGGATATAGAATTTTAACAAGAAAATTAGAAAATGTTAAAATAAAAAATGTTTTTGATCGCATGACGGAGGTTGTGTTAGAGAGAACTTTTGATATAGAATTAGGAAAGCAAATCCTTAATGAAAATAATATAAGTGTAGATCTAAGCGATAGCAGTTATTCTTTTCATATTAACAATAGAGGAATCAATAAGGCCACTGGGCTTGCAAAAGCATTAGATATTCTGAAAATAAAACCTTCTGAAACAGTAACAATTGGAGATAGTGAAACTGACATCCCTTTGTTTCAGTTTTGTGCTTTTAGTATTGCACTGAATCACGCCGACGAAACTGTAAAATCAAAAGCTAATTATGTAGTATCTGGAAATTCAGGAAAAGGCTTAGTTGAAGCATTGGATTATATTGCTTTAAATTTTTTTGGTTATAATGCTATCAAATGACACTTAAAGAAGTAATCCACCAAATTAGAGAAATTATTAATAAATCTATTGTAGATTTAAAATATGAAACGATCGAATATGATGTTTCTGAACCTCCCAAAACAGAGTTTGGTGATTTAACAACAAATATTGCTTTTTTACTTAGCAAAAGAATGCATAAAAAACCTAATGAAATTGCTAGAGAACTTGTTTATAATTCTATAAATTTACAATTAAAAAAAATGGGAAAAGATTCTTTAATTCGAAATGCAGATGCTCACATATCAGGTCATATTAACTTTAATATCAATTATGTTAATTTCAATAAATTTCTTTTAGCAATGGTGAAAAAAAATAAATTATTATTACCAAACATAGGACAAAATAAAAAAATAGTTATTGAACATACCAGTGTAAATCCTAATAAAGCATTGCATATTGGACATCTTAGGAATGTAGTAGTGGGGGATTCATTATATAGATTATTTAAAATGACGAATCACAAAACTCTTGTTTTAAACTATATAGATGACTCAGGCGTCCAAGTTGCAGATCTTATTGTAGCTTTTAGATTTGCGGGTTTTAATCCTGACAATATGGATAAAAATTTTAAATTTGACCAATATTGTGGTGAAATATACGTTAAAATGAATGAATTGTATAAAACCAATTTAGATCTAATTGAAAAAAGAAAATTAGTTATTAAAGAGATAGAACAAGGGAACACAGAATTAGCTCACTTTACAAATGACATAGTTGAAAAAATCGTAAAACAACAACTTGTGTCTTGCTGGAGGATCAAATCGAGATACGATTTGATGGTGATAGAATCACAAATATTGTTATCAAAGCTGTGGGAAAAAACTCTTAATTTGTTAAAAGATAGGAACATTATTCGTTTTTCAACGGAAGGTAAGAATATTAATTGTTGGGTAATTAAGGATGAAGATAACGAAGAGAAGGTGGTAATAAGAAGTGACGGAACCGCTACATATATTGCAAAAGATATTTCATTTGCAGTTTGGAAATTAAATTTAGTGGATGATCCATTTACCTATACCAAATTTTCTCTACAATGGGATAATTCTATTTTATGGAAAAGTATGTTAAAGTCAGAAACTACCCCAAATTCCTTACATGAAAAAAACTTAGTTTTGGGAGAAAACAGCCCTAGTAAAGTAATAACAGTAATAGATTCTAGACAAGCACGATTACAGAAAATAATTTCTAGTATTTTAAGTGAAATAGATCCCAAAATTCAAAACTACATATTTCTCGGATATGAAACTGTTGCTCTTAGTCCTTATACTGTCCAGGCTATTGGAAAGGAATTAGATGAGAAAAACAAGAAAGTTATTCATATGTCTGGGAGAAAAGGAATATTTATTAATGCCGATAATATTCTGGATGAGTTGCATAAGAAGGCTTCTTCTGAAATCAGGAAACGAAACTCTGATTTCGATGATACTACCACTGAAGAAATCGCCGAAGGAATTGCCGTTTCAGCAATTCGATACAACTTGCTTAAACAGGATTTAGATAAAATGATCACTTTTGATATGAAAGAAGCATTAAATCTTGATGGAGATACTTCATTGTATTTACAATACTCATTTGCACGAGCTATGAGAATTCTAGAAAAAGGGAGAAGCACTTTAGAAGAATTTATCAATGAAAGAAATGATAATATAAGATTTGATCTCTTAAACCACAAGATTGAAGTAGAACTTATTAAAGAGATATCAAAGTTTAATTTAATTATAGAAGAAGCGTTAAATTCATTAAATCCAAAGATTTTAGCGAAATATGCAAATAAAATATCTACTAAATTCAATTTGTTTTATGAGAACCTACCTGTTTTAGGGACAGATCTATTTTTAAAGGTAAATAGACTAATGTTAGTAATGGTATTTGTAAACGTTTTAGCTAACCTTTTTGAAATATTAGGAATCGAATCATTTTCAAGAATATGAAGATCAAATCTTTTTTCTATAATAAATATTAATTGTAGATTATTTAAAATAAAAAATATGAAAATCCTAGTCGGTAAATATGTATTGCTTTATCATACCATGAATAAGAAATGGCTTATAAAAGTAGAAGAGGAAAAAAAGATGCACACCCACCTTGGAATTATTGATGTTTCTTCACTAATTGGGTTGGAATATGGTATGTCAATAAAAACGACTCTAGATAAAAAAATTTACTTGATAGAACCCACCATTCATGATTTCATTATGAAGTCAGAAAGAAATACTCAAATTATTTATCCAAAAGATCTGGGATACATAGCTATAAGAAGTGGAATTCAAAATGGATCAAAAGTATTAGAAATAGGAACAGGAAGTGCAGCTTTAACAACATTTCTAGCAAGTATTGTAAAACCAAATGGACATATTTTTACCTATGATATTAATCCGGAATTCATGAAAATAGCAAAAAAAAATCTTGTTAAAGCACAGATAGATGAATATGTAACAATGACAGAACAAGATATACGACAAGGTATTGATCGGAACGACTTTGATGCGGCAATTGTAGACCTGGGTGATCCGTGGACTGCAATTGACGTTGCATATACTGCATTAAAAGGAAGCGGTATTTTCCTTGCCATATGTCCTACAATGAATCAAGCAGAGAAAACTTCGGTTTCATTGAAAAATAATCAATTCACAGATATAGAATGTGTAGAAATTCTAATTCGTAATATTGAAGCTAGAGAAGGTATGACTCGACCATCTATGAGAATGATTGGACATACAACCTATCTAATTTTTGCTAGAAAAATATTTTCGTCAGAAATATGATAGGGAGTTAAATTAGTATTATAAAAAAAATAAAGTAATGTTAAATTTGTGATTTAGGTTTAGAATGCATGTTTAGAATTTAATAAGGAGTGTTGAGCATCATTGTGTCCATCATGTTATTTTTTCCAAAAGCCGGGCTATTAGATTTTGTCATTCCTCCATGATGAAAGTTGAACATCATTTCCTCAATTGTCATTTTTGTAACATTTAGAATATTTCCTTTTCCTACATCTGTAATTACTTTTGTTACTGCATTCTGATCATTGAGTAAATAAATCACATATACTAGATATCCTTTGACCGGATGGATGAATGCAGCGACAGCAGAGGAGTTATTCCCAATATTTACTTCAGATTTATCAATAGCCTCAGACAAACTAATTTTAATTAAGGGATTAAAAGAGTCTCTCAGAACTTTTGATATTTCTACAGATCCCGTCCAGTTAGAATTTTGGACATCAGAGATATTTTTTTTTGTATCCATTATCGTCATACTACTATTCAATTGTTGTGCTTGTCCATCAACTGATATGTAATTGTGTACAAATAGAAAGGAAACCAACAAAATACCAGGAACCAATGTCAATCCTTTCTTATAGAACATTTTTCTCATAGTAAATGAATGATTAAACAATTATAAAAATATTTGATAGTTAATTATGCAAAAAAACTATAACTATGGATAAAGACTCATTGAGATTAAAGTTTTCCAAGATCTATCCTGAAAGACATAGGGATTATGTCCTTTCATATTGACTTTTTTTGAAACCCTTTTTGACAGATATAATCCTAACGAACCAAGGATCTTCCAGAGTTTACTATTAGGTTTAGATAGAAATGAGTCCAAAGTCCATTTTACCAAAGAAAATTTTGATGGATGATGAACTAATATATAATTTAAAAGTTGATCCTTTGAAGATGACAACATATAATGTGCATGTTCAAAAAGTTCCTCCTTTAGAGCAAGCTCAGCTTTTAAAATTTTAGATTTTCTTTTTAACATTTCTTGTAATAAAGAATCTAACTTATTTTCTGATTCAATAGAATTTATGCATCTTCCAAAAGTAGTTAAAACATGAGAGTCACTTCCTGCTATTGATATCATTTTATTGTCTGAAGAAAATTTCTCTGCTACTATGTTTGAATAATGATCAATATTATTACTATTGAAAGTTTCAATCATATCACATTTAATTGCATTTTCTCTAATTCCATTAGAAACTGCAAAAGGATGTGCTGCACAAGAAACAGCATTTTGTTTTTTTATTTCATCTAAAGTTTCATCAATATTCATACCGGGTTTTATAGTTTCATATATTCCATAAGCCAAAACATGCCCTTTTGTATTGATTGTTATTTCTTCAGCAGGATATATTTTAATACTTTTTAATTTTTCATGATTATCTCTATATTCTACCATTTGTTTATATCCATTCAATGTGTTATGATTAGTAATGAACAAGGCATCGATTTTTTTTTCATATGCTAAATATAACTGATCTTCAACGGTAACACCGCAATCAAAAGGAATCCTAGGTGAATCATTCATATAATTAGAAAAAACGTTATGACAGTGTAATTCCATATTTAATAATTGAGTCGTATCTATAAACCCAATTTAATGGGTAATTTCTCTTATATATGACTATCTATAAATATATATTAAAAAGTAGCTAATATCACATTTTTCAATTTCAATCAAAGTCTTGTTCATTACATACTTCAAAAATGCATCACGAGCGCATCGTCCTCATATTTTTAATTCACCAATGTGCAGTTAGTTCCATATCATAAAAAAACATTTTTATTTTCTTTTTTATCTTATTCAAAATACAAGATTTATTTATCTCAATTTAGCATTGTTTTTATGGTTAAGAATCATCTATTTTCAAAAATACTTGTCCCTATAGATGGATCAGAACCCTCTTTTCATGCTGCGCAAATTGCTAGTAATGTCGCCCATAAATTTAACTCTGAAATAATCCTTCTTTATGTAGTTGTTTCTCCGTCCCACTATGAATATATTAATCTAACAGGTCTTGTTACACCCAAACAAATTGATACGATCATTGAGAATGCAAAAAAAGAGTCTAAAAATTGGTTTACAAGAATAGAAAATATAGTGAAAGATGCAAATCCAAATATCAAAGTGACGACCAAAGTGATATTAACAGGCGTCGCTGTTTATGGAGAAATTCTACAACATGCGGAAAAAGAAAATATTGAGTTAATAGTTATCGGTACGAGAGGAAAGTCAGGATTTAAAAAATTACTACTGGGTAGCACAGCATCAGGTGTAGTTACATATGCAAACTGTCCCGTATTAGTCACGAAATAAGAAAAATTCATATAATTTAGTTATATATATTTCACTAACCAATAATTTGTCAATTACTATTAAGATAATTTTTTAAATCGGATAGTGTGTACATAGGTAATGAACATGTAAAATCCCTGCAGATGTATACACATTCCTTAAATTTATCACCATCTGCAATATCTATTTTTTTTCCTTTTAAAAGAGTAAAGATATTGGACGACATCAATTGCTGCAATTCATCAGATGAATGTTCAAAACTTAATGTTATACTATTTGGAATATATTGCTTCATAATCCACGATTTTAGTTCACTTTTGTTATGGTTATTATTTTTATTTTGTAGGATAATTATCTCTAATGGTTTTTTAAAATATAAATAAATTGAAATTAATAATTGACCAAACCCAAAAGGATTTCCTAATGCTGCTTTATAACAAGATTTGATAATTGATTCTGCTTTATCTAAGTAATCTGGGTTTTGAGTAAGAAAATGAAGACGTAATAAGGCATAAACTGCCATGGAGTTCCCGCTAGGTATTGCTAAATCATAGAAATTTTTTGTTCTTAAAATTAATTGTTCTTGATCATCAGGAGTGAAAAAGAAATTTTTTTCCTTATCATCCCAAAAATGTTTGATCATAGAATCTAGATACTGAATGGCTCTTTGGAAATAAAATGGATTCGAAGTTACTTCAAAAACGTCCAAAAGAGAACTGATATAATATGAATAATCGTCTAAATATCCATTAATTTTTGAAATTCCATCTTTATAGGTATGTTTTAGTCTATTACTATCGTATGCTAATTTTTTTTCAATGAAATTTATAGTATTTTTCGCATACTCCAAATACTCTTCGTTATTAGTAACCTTGTATGCTGAGACAAGAGCAGAAATCATCAAGGAATTCCAAGAAGTTAAAATTTTTTCATCTTTTCCTGGAGCAATCCTATTTTTTCTGACATTAAACAAACCTTTCAATGACTCATTCAGGATATCTTCAACTTTATCTATTGAGATATTATATTTCTTTGATAAAGTTTCTTTTGATTTCGTAATATTCAAAATATTTGTTCCTTCAAAATTACCTCCTTGAGTTATTCCATAATAATCGCAGAACAATTCCAATTTCTGATTATCCCTTAGATTATTTTTAATTTCATTTTGTGACCAGGTATAAAATTTTCCTTCTACTCCTTCAGAATCTGCATCTTGTGATGAATAAAATGCGCATTCATTTTTTTCATTCATAAGAGTCATTTCTCTCAATAAATATTGAATCGTTGTTTGGATTAACGTTAAATACTGATTTTTTGATGTTGCTTGATATAACTCGGAGAATAACTGGATTAACAATGCATTATCATATAGCATTTTCTCAAAATGAGGAATAAGCCATTTTTGGTCAGTAGAATATCTTGAAAATCCTCCTCCTATGTGATCATGAATCCCTCCCCAAGCCATCTTTTTGGCTGTAAATTCTACGAAATTAAGAAAATTATTATTTTTGGAATAGTCAAAATATCTTAGTAAAAATAAAAGATTAGTTGTATTAGGAAATTTGGGGGCTTGTCCAAAACCTCCATTTAAAGAATCAGCAATTTGGAGAAGGTTTATTGCTGATTCGTCTAAAATTGTTTTTTCTATTTCTGTCTGGGGATTTTTTGCAAGATCAGATGATGATTTTATAAGGGAATCCATAAGCTCATTAGTTGCTTTGTCAATATCTTCTTTTTTATCATGATAAGCTTGAGATAATGTTTCTAATATGGTTGAAAATCCTGGCATTCCATATCTGGATTGTTTTGGGAAATAAGTTCCTACATAGAATGGTTTCTGATCAGGAGTCAGAAATACTGACAAAGGCCAGCCACCATTCCCCATAACAAGTTGACATGCTTTCTGGTATATATCATCAAGATCGGGCCTCTCTTCTCTATCCACTTTGATACTAACAAATTTTGTATTCAGAATTCTCGCAATGTTTTCGTCTTCAAAGGATTCATGTGCCATTACGTGACACCAATGGCATGCACTGTATCCAATACTAAGAAAGATTGGTTTATTTTCTTTTTTAGCTTTAGTTAATGCCTCAGAGTTCCAAGGGAACCACTCAACAGGATTATAGGCATGTTGTAAAAGATAAGGACTTGACTCCTTAATTAATTTATTAGGTTTAGTATCTTTATATTTCATATATTTTTAACTATGGTATTACGATCTTTTAATTGTATTTATTATGTTTATTAGAAGGTACAATCTAATTTATCTAGGTATAAGTAGTTAAATATAGTAATAGAGAGGTAATAAAAGATTGGGTATATCAATTTTTCTTAGAACGCAAAAAGAATAAGAAATTTCATTAATTTCCCATTCCTGTTTTTAAAGAAGGAATTTATTCATTTATGATAGATGTTCTTCCGATTTAATATAACCTAATTCAAAAAAGAAGCACACGATATTCAAATGCTGTTCATAGTATCTAAATCTTTACAACAAATATAACCATAATTTTTTCTCATATCTATAATCTCGAATTTTCAATAATTTAATTGAAGATAGTTCTAGGACACTTTCTTGCAATCATTTACTTATTAGAATATAATCCAAGGATATTGTAATTATGGTTATGGAGTCAATAAACTTGAAGGAAGTTGGGTTATTTTACAAAGATTTTGATGGCTTGTGGTGGACACACATTTTCACATGCTAGACAAAATATACAATCTTTTTCTCTAGCCATAAAAGGTTTTTTCTCAGAACCTGGATGACCAGGTGTTTCCAACCATTCATACACATT
>DASVEV010000175.1:0-11709 GCA_036380415.1 Nitrososphaeraceae archaeon | reverse complement strand
GCCCCATATTCCCAACTGTCCAGGAGGGTCAACTGGTCCCCAAACACTAATACCTTTAAATTTTCCAGCTTTTTGCCTTTTTGATTTAAAAGAGGTATCAATAGGACCATCAACTTTGGAATGATCTGTTCCACTTCCTGTAAGAGAAATAGTTGTTTCACCGGTTATAGGCTTATTAAATGAAGGCTCTATTTGTGATGTACCATTACTGGAGCCCTGGGAAACTTGAATAGTAGATTGTCCCATAGCAGAAGACTTTGGAGAAATTTCTTGAATAGATTGAGCAGCTATTAGTTGCTGCCTTTTAATAATACAAAGCTGAGAATGTATTTCTTTCATACTTTCCAAAGTTAATTCATTGGAATGGGTTAAAAGAGAACCACAATCTTTGCAAATAAATTCACGTGCCATAATATATTTTATAGAATATGCCATTTATCAATATTTGGTTGCAGATAATGCCAAAATAGTTTTAGCAAATACAATATTCTTATATTATATATGTAGACAAACTAAACCTACATGTGATAGGATTAGGGTATACATATTGGAAACAAGTTATCTCAATTTTACGTGATATTATACCAGTATATGATAAAGTTAATAGAGTCATATCACTTGGAAAAGATGATTTATATCGCTCTGAAGGTATCAGCGGAAATGTAAAGCCAGGCGATCTTATATTAGACGCAGGTTCTGGTTTTGGAAATATGTCTTTGACAACATTTAAAATTATTACAGATGAAGTGAGTATAGTTATGTACGACCCAATATTTGAAATGTTACAAAGCTCTAGGCAGCGATTAGTAGTAGAACTCTTATCGTCTGGAATTTTTGAGCATATTCCTTTTAAAGATAATACATTTGATATGGTGATGTGTGGTTATTCTTTAAGAGACTCCATTAATTTAGAAGTAGCAATTTCTGAAATTCACCGAATTTTAAAAAAAAATGGGAGGTTTTTAATAGTAGATTTAGGAAAACCCAATAATAAAATAGTACGATTGGGAGTAACCATATATTTAAAATATATTATAAAATTTTTTGGGTATGTAATAGCAAAAGAAACTGGACTTAAATTTCAAACACTTTATGGAACTTTTTTAAAGTGGCCACAAAATAATACATTATATTCATTGTTAAAAAATCAATTCTCATCTGTAGAATTCAGAAGTAAATTAATGGGAGGATCTATTATTGTATCATCTACAAAATAAGTTTCATATCATTTTATTTAGATAATTTATTTGTAATTTATATAAATTGACGGCATATTTAAAAGTAAAATTACTTATTTTTTAATATGGATCTCGTCACAATTATAATGCCCAATATTGGAAACAAAGAAATAAAAAGATACGGAAAGATGGATAGAAATAAAGAAGGTTCAAAAACTCCCATTAATACCTCAGCTCAAAATCATGTTACATTTTTATTTCTTTGAAATACGAATAGGCTTCTTTTAGATATAGATCTAATTTATATTTCCAATTAGTAAAGCCTTCTGGATTTTGTGGATAATCATGATAATGATCTACTAATTTTTTATTCATTTGTGACGTATATTTTAAATCTCCAGCCAAATTTTTATTTAAAACACCTTTTATCAACATTCCGAGTTTATCGACCGTACTAAATTCAGGATGTTCTCCTTGAGCTATTTTTTCAATATCAAATTTTGAAAGAAAATTTTTCATTCCATAATCTATTTGTTCGTTTGATAAACTTTGTAACATCCTTCGAAAAATTTCTAAACCAGCTGTTTTATACCCATATTCTGACATAAAATCTGTATTATATTTCCAAAGGCCACTCTCTGATACATCAGATGCCTGAATAGATTCTACAGCATTTTTTCCAGCAATCGTTGCTGCAATTATGGCTGGCCCTATTCCTCCTGCATCCAAAGGTTTTGGCATCCATGCTGAGTCTCCAACTAACATATAACCATTGCCTACCAGACAATCATTCTGTCGCCTTACTGATACTTGCCATGTCCCCCAGGTATTATCCTGATCCTTCTCTGTATTCGGAAGTTCTGGTTCAGTGATTACTGGATTTATTTTTACATAGTCATCAATGAGGTGTTTTAAATTCTTATTAGTTCCATTACTTTTGTTATACAAATTAAATGCTAATTGTTGCACTCCTAATCCTATATTCACCTTATCTGTACCTTTCGGAAAAACCCAAGCATAACCCCCAGGAGCTAAATTTTGATCTAAATGAATTATACAATAGTCTGGATCGAAGTACGTTTTATCTTCACCATTTACCTTGAAATTATAAATATAACGACCAGTGGATTCTAAATCATCTCTATCGATCTTTTTTTGAATATAAGATTGGATTGGTAAATTTGTTCGAAGTACAGAGGTGACACCTGTACAATCAATCGTTAATTTTGCAGTTTTTTTTATTATTTTTTTAGTTTTAAGATCTTCACCCTCTACTCCAATTATAAACCTACCATCTTTTAACAATGATCTCAGAGCAATATTTTCCATTATTTCAACTCCGAATTTTCTAGCGTCTTGTAACTGTTTCTGAGGTAAGAGCCTTCTATTGAGTACATAGCCATCACCATCAAAAGAAATCCCAGTTTTATGATCAGGGGAATAAGCTATTACTCCTTTAACTGAATGTTCAATTTCAGGCCAACACCAAGATATGCCTATTCTGCTTGTCATATAATCAACACTGTTCTTTCCTACGGCATCTCCACAAATCCAACCATTCATAGTCTTTTTGCCAAGGTCCGAAAAGGAATTTCTATCAACTACAAGGATTTTTAAAGATTGTTTCGAATAATAAGCAGCGGATGTAGCAACAATCATACCGGCTAACCCACCTCCCGCTATGATAATGTCATAATCTGGTATATTTTGTGACATAAATTAAGAGTTTTGCAAAAGTACAATATTTATAGTTAAGTCAATGTTGACTGAACAATACATAAAGTAATTTAAAAACTAAATAATTTAAAAAATAAAATTTTTTTCTGATGGAAAAGACTTATCTTGAAACATATGATTCAAACACTCTGAATATAGAGTGTAACTATCCTTTATCGAAAAGATAGCAAATAAATTTGGAAATTAACTTTTGACAACTGTTTTAAATGATTAAACAACTTTAAGTTTGAATTCTTATGTCGAAAGAAATCCGGTTAAGCACGAATGTGGTTCAAGAATCCTTTCAACAGTAATTAGCTAAATAAAGTCCAAATAAGGTTCAACAAATTAAGGCGTGATGGTATAAACTCTAAAAAAAACTATGCGGGTTAGAAAAAATCCGAATGTATTAATAATTTTAACACCTTTTAAACACCCTGATTTAACATGAATTGGAGAATAGACTCCTTATATATAATCTACAAAATATTTATAACGTTTATCTACTTCTTTATTTTCACCATTTTGCACTCTTTCTATTTCTTTATATAATAAGCTTCTTGCATATTTTTTAAATTTTTCACTTTCTCTATTTTGTGGAAAAGTAGAAAGTGTATATTCGAAATGTTTCATAAAATCAACAACTTTGTTTCTAAATTCATCAATACTTGGATTAGAAATATTATTTACTTTGTACCATGAAGTCGCACATGCTGTTGAGTATATTTTAGCTAAATCTTCAACCAATCTTTCTATTTCAAAAAAGTCAGACATATGATTGGTTTAGTATAAAAGATATTTCAAATTTAAGAAATATTATTTTAAAGTTGGTCTAATTGTGATAATAATTTTGGAACTACAAAGAATTTCTTTACATCGGTTTCTAATAGTTACTTCTGTTACCCCTGCAAGCCCTGAAACATCAATTTGGAGAATATTCATTCCCAACAGAACTGAGGATAAATAAATGTAAGCTGCAGCAATTCCATTAGGAGATTTTCCATCTACAAGCAAGTTTTTTGCTGTTTTATGTGCTAAATCAATGGCTAGTCTTTCTATTCTTGTGTCTAATTTAGCAAGATTGATTAATTTGGCAATATAGTGATCTATCGAAAGAGAATGAGAAATACCATTCAACATATTTTTTGGTTTAGATATATAAGTATTATCATGTGATTTGATTACCTGATAATTCGATAAGAAATAAGATATTTTTGATTTATCGCTATTTTGATCCTGATTATTCTTACCGTCTTGTTCACTAAAATTGCCATTGTACATTCCTAATTCCATAGATAGCATCCTATAGTATTTTGACGCTAGTTTCAGGCTAGACCTGTCATTAGAAGATATACCGGTCGCCTCAACAATTTCGTCTAAAGATCGAACAATTGAACACCTTTTGCATGCTAAATAAATTGTAGCCGCTGATATACAAGAAACAGATTTTCCTTTTGCCTCTTTATTTTTTTCATAGTTACGATAAATCATAGCTGCGGTTTCAATTAGTATTTTTGGTAAACTAAGATTTGAACAGGTTTCGGTTATCTTCGATAGAACATTCGACAACCGTCTCTCTTTGGATGAAGAAACCCTAATTCTAGAGTGCCATTTTCTTAAACTAGTTAAGTGTTCTGCCATTTGAGAATTGATCGCTTTTCCTCCATAATCTTTTAAACCACTTCCAATTTCTGTTCTCAAGCCATAATCGTGTTGAGAAAAACTCATTGTCCCGCTAGCTCTAGCAATACGAGTTTTTTCTTCAAAATCTTTAGATATGGATTCAGGACCGTAATCATTGACTTCATCTAATACAACGTATCCACATTTTTGGCAAAGAAATTCGCCTTTGCTAAAATCATGAATTAGACCAGAATTACATTCGGGACAATTGCTGCAGTATTCTAGAAAAACCAATACATTTTCTACCTCCGTTTCTGACCACGAAATTTTTTAAATCCTGTTGAAAAACGTTTACTGGGATTTTTAGAGATAAACCTGAAGACTTTTTCACCTGGTCTAGGCTCAAAAGCCTCATTAAACAATATTACTGAAGCATACGGCGAATTCACTGAACCAATAAGTTCATTTACATTTCCAATTTTTTTTCCCTCGGAATCTAAAATTGTATCGCCAGCAATAATTTTTGTTTCCTCAAAAAGTTTTAAAATAAGGCGACCACTCTTCGCCTTATGAATAATTTCACCAACATCTGTCAAGAACTTATATTGCAAATTCCTTGTTTTCATATCCTTCGGTCAACATATATTAATAAAATTGATAAAAGAAATTAAAATGTAAATTACAAATACCTTTGATTATTTTACCCTTTTAATCTTCGTTCTTTTCGATAATATCTTGGAAGATAACAAAGAAAGGACCTCGGACTTTTGTTTACTAAGGGCTTTAGAAATCATAATGTATCCGGATCGAACATATGGACGGCGTGGAAAACGGGCATGATCATTTGAATGTTCTAACGTTACGCCTAATCCTTCCTCTAGTGCTGCGTCAAATAATTCAGAAAATGATGGATCGAACACGGCCATGTCTCTCTTAATTCTTCTTCCCTTTTTCCTTGATAAATTTTTATTAAAGTAATCTAGCCAAATAATAAAATGATCATAATCTTTCAATAAGTTTAATGAGAGATTATCATTATTTTAATTTTCAGTTATAAAACAATAGTGCGTAAAACTCAAAGCAAATACGACACACATTTGTAGCGTTCTTCAAGCGGTTTCCTTTGTCAGTATAGCATTTATACTTCCATTTTGACCAGGTCTTGAAACTATTCTTACGATTCCCAATTCAGTTTCAACAAAAGCTCCTTTACTCAGAACTCCACGTCTCTCATAATCTTTGTTGGCAGGGTTCTTAACAACTCTAAGGATTTTTGTTTTGATAGTTTTTTTATTTTCCTTATCATTTACATTAAGAAATTCAATATGTTTGAATGCTAATTTATGATTTCCCCCTCTAACTCGCCTTGAAACGATACTATCTTTTCCTACAATTGGTTCATTGGGATATCGATCGATTTCAGATTTTCGACGCATTCTTGATGGCGTAAGCCGGCCTCCAGTAAATTTTTTACCACCCAAACCTTCAATGGATTTTCGCATTCTTTAAATTGATAAAACGTCTAATTAAGACTTTTCTAAGGTTTTAAAGTCATACTATTCTTTATTATATTCAAATCAGATATTCCAAAATAGTCTTGGAATTTTTTAGTTGTTTTATAGACTTTTAACCTCCCAACTGATTCGTGTTCGATAAATCCTAATTGTTCCAAATATTTGACATGAGAATAGGCTTGACTTCCCCTTATTTGCACTAGTCGCTTAGAAGTAACTGGTTGTTCATATACTACGTAGGACAAAGTCTTTAATGATGATGATTGCAGTAGTGGTTGTTTAGCAAACTTTCTTATCGTTGGAGCATAATCTGATTTAAGTTGAAAGACATACTTTCCATCCTCTAGCTCTTTTAATTCTAATGCATAGAACACATTATTAATTTTTTTGGTTAAATCTAGAAGTAGTTTTCTTATTTTTTCTTTTGAATTTAGTCCTGCTGCTTTGACTAATTCTTCAATGGACATCGGCCGACCGGAGGAATATAGCGCTGCCTCAATTCTTGCTACAATTTCTTTTTCAGGAAGACTTTCTTTCAAAATTAATATGGTTTTTTAAAGGAGATTTATTAATATTCGGTCAGAGTAGTAACCTACTAATCTCTATATCATTGGATTCTTCTAATTGTACTAAATCAATCTTTCCTTTCATGGCAAGATGGAGTAAAGCTATAAATATTCTTGCTACCTCTAGCCGCCCTAATTTCTCAATAAACTTACTAAATAAGATAGTTTCTGTTAACTTTAAAGAATGGATTATAAATTCTTCTTTTTCTTCCAGAATTTTTTCAAATTTAACTAAATACTGATCAAAATCAAAATTTTCTATTGGTTCTAATTGTATAACATTTCTACTTTTCATGCTGGGATTCTCTAAAGAGTAAATAATATTTTCTAGTACTTTAAGTAAATCTTCCAAAGATACAGGATAGGTTGATGATAATCTAAAAGGAAAATCTATTGATTTTAGATGAGGAATATCCTTTTCAATGGAACTCTCATAATTTTTTTTCTCCAAAGAAAGTTTTTCTAACTGAAAAATGCTTTCAACCTTTAATCGATATATTAGAGTCGAAGACCATGCAGCTATCCCACAAATTCGAAGATCTTTTTTTCCAGTGGAGTTAATAATTTTCAAAAGTAATTCTAATAATCTTGAAATATTTATTTCCCAAACATTTTGTTTTCCTAATAGAGAAGTGTTGAAAAGTAAATTTAATGGAGGGGTTGCTAAGGATGATTTACTATTACCTTCTTCAATCATTCGTAAGCCTAAAATAAAAGCTCGAAACTATAAAAACGTATTGTACGTATTAAGTTTTCAACCATTCTATTGGTATATCCTGGTAGATTCCATTAGGTAATGTTCTTCTAATAGATATCGGCAATGCTTTTTTTTCTAATTCTTCGATAGCGAGAGAAATAGAGCTTCTTGCATTCACATCCCCCTTGATCATAAGAGGAGCGCCAAATGATATCTGTAAAGAACGAGCTCCAGTTATCCTTGCTTTTTCAAATCGTGTTAACCTTTTTGGACCAATTAAAATTTCTTGGGCTGGACTTGTGATTTCCCTTAAGCTATACTCAGATTCCTGATATTCTACAAATTCTTCTTTACGTAAAGATTCTGGTTCTTGAGATATTTGTTCTTCTGCTTCTAATACTTTTTTGTTTTTGATTCGACTTTTTGGTGTTTTTGTTTCAGATTTTGAACGAGGCTCTTTTTTCTTATTTTTGGAGGATTTCTTTTGGGTAGCATCCTTTTCATTTTCTAATTTAGTATCCTCTAGGGGTTTATCAATATATTTAGTGTTTAATTCCTCAACCAAGAATACTGCAAAAGCTAATTTAAATATAATTAAACGTTACGAATTTAAGGTAATTGCTGGCCAACCTTTATTAAGTGGGTATTATGCCAAGTGAAAACCAATTTTCATCAGTATCTAGAATAGCGATTAAAGTAATAATAGAAAATAAGTATGTTATAACAGGGCAACTTATACGTCATTTAGCTCCTCTTACTATATCTGAATTGCTAAGAGTTTTACCTCTTCATGGAGCCGTACATTATAATCTAGATACATTCTGTTACATCCAAACACAATTAAATATAGGTCAAGAAAAACCAAGAAAAAAATTTGCAAAGGGTGATATTACTTTAATGACATCAAATGGCTCGATTTGTTTTTTCCTGAAAGATGCAGCTGTTTCGTATGCAATGAACCTCATTGGGAAACTAACATCAAATATTGAAGTACTTGGTAATTTAAGGCCTATAGATACACTAAGTTTGACTAGAATCTGAAGAGTTTGTTAACTAGTATTAATAGAGTAAACTTTATGTCCACTATAGCCTCCAATTAGTTTAACTGTTCCTTTTGATTCCAAATTTCTAATATAATTATTTGCGATTGATATTTTTACTCCTAAGAGTTTTGAAATAGATTGTACAGTAATTGCTTTCATTCCCTTCAGTATATTAACATCGTTGATATCTTCTATCAAAACAGAAGATTTATGTCTTTGACTTTTTATTTGAGGCTTAGTCTCATCCTTTTTCGGTTTGTTAGTTCCATCACTAGGTTGTTGTCCTGTAGTTTTAGATGAACTTAATGTTTTTTTCTTTACTCCACCCATTATAATTCTAATATGCTTACTTTAAGTTATATATTTTTATATTTGTTATAAAAATCTCTATCATATTTTATAAATAATCAGAGTAAGATAGATCAGTATTGGATTTTTTAACTATAGCACAAATTTTTGAAGATATGCAAAAGACTCGAAGCAGGTTATTATTGATAGATCATTTAGTAATTCTTTTTAAAACTACCCCAGTTAATACCATTAAAAAAACAATTTACCTCCTACAAGGAAAACTTTCTCCAACCTATGAGGGCGTTGAATTAGGATTAGGAGAAAAATTAACCATTAAAGCAATAGCAGAATCCTCAGGAATTAGTGTTAAAGAAGTTGATGATAAATATGGTCTAATCGGAGATTTAGGCGAAACTGCAAAAGAAATTGCAAAAATTAAATATCAACAGACTCTCCTTAGCGAGAAAATTACCATAGAAAGAATATACTCGACTTTTGAAAAGATAGCAAAATCAACAGGTTCACATTCTCAAATTATAAAACTTCGTCTAGTTAGTAGTTTATTAAATGATGCAACACCATTAGAAAGCAAATACATTATTAAATTTCTCATAGGCACTTTGAGATTAGGAATAGCGGAATACTCTATAATCGATGCTTTGGCAATAACCTTTACCGGAAATAGAACCAACCGGAAAAAGATTGAAGAAACTTATAATGTCTATACTGATCTAGGAACAATTGCAGAAATTTTATCTAAGGAAAATCTCCAAGGTTTAAATGAATTACAAATCACACCACTAAAACCTATTCGACCCATGTTAGCCGAAAGAATACTTGATCCTAGGGAAGGATTAAAAAAAGGGAGTGGTAAAATAGCTTTTGAATATAAACTCGATGGTGAAAGAGTCCAAATCCACAAAGATGAATCAGAGGTACAATTATTTTCAAGAAGCCTTGAGAAAATAACTCACCACTATCCTGATATTGTGGAGGCAATAAAGAAATTCTCCATTCACAAATGCATTTTAGAAGCTGAAATAGTACCATTAGACTTAAAATCTAAAAAGATTCAACCATTTCAAGAATTAATGCATAGAAAAAGAAAATATAACATAAATGACATCGTACTAAAGTATCCAATTAAGGTACACTTATTTGACATACTCTATCTAGAAGGAAAAGATCTGACTCAATATGAGTATACAAAAAGAAGAGCGATTTTAGAATCTATCATTAAGAAAAATAAGAATGACATTATACAGTTAGTACAGCGAATTGTTTCATCAAACCTAAACCAAATAGAGAATTTTTTTAGTAAGGCCGAAGATGATGGTTGTGAAGGATTAATGTTAAAGCAATTAAATAGTAAATATCGAGCAGGCGCCAGGGAATTCTTATGGATGAAGTTAAAAAAAGAATATGGTAATGGTAATACATTAGGAGATAGTTTTGACCTTACAGTAATCGGAGCATTATTAGGAAAAGGAAAGCGTACAGGCTATTACGGTGCTCTGTTATTAGCTGTATATGACAAAAATTCTGATACCTTCCAGAGTATTTGTAAAGTAGGAACTGGTTTTTCTGATCGCGATTTAGAACTTATTTATAATGAACTAAAAAATTATGTTGTTGAAGAGAAGTATTATAATGTCAATAGTAATATGAAAATGGATAGATGGTTTACTCCTAGGTTGGTTCTAGAAATCAGGGCCTCTGAAATTACCCTCAGTCCATCCCATACAGCTGCTTACGGTTTAGTACGTAAAGATCTTGGATTGGCATTAAGATTTCCCAAATTTTCTGGAAGAATACGATGTGATAAAAAGCCAGAAGATTCTACAAATACTAGTGAATTGATAGAACTATTTAAAAAACAAGTAAAACGGAACAAATTTTAATTTCTTGATACTTTTTATTTCTTACTCTTACAGTCATAAGTTTTTGACATATATAATTCCTAAATAGAAAAATACTTTTTCTTTCTTTTTGATAATGATTTTATATACTAATATTACAATTTCGACTGTAATATAACACACAACCAATAATAATCTTATTCCAAAAAGATAATAGTAAAAAGAGACTAGGTAAAGTCTCCACAAAATAAATTGGAAAAACTATTCAAATCGATTATCTTGCTAGTAATAATTTACAAAATAGTACTATTACAGATTTCAGGTTCGAGTGAAATTATTTCAATCGATTTTACGAAATGAAAAAATGTAGAAATATGATTAAGACTCTCTTTTAATTTAATCTTTTAGACAATATTAATCCAAATACTGCTTATTAAGTCACGTATTTGTACCATTATATCGCAATTAATTTCAATAGTGGAAACTTTAAGTGAAATTTCAATTCTCTTCTCTATTAATCTTTGTTGGTTTAAGAGGAGGTGGCAATTTTTCCAATTTATGTGTAGGATTCGAAAGATAATGACGAGAAGCTCCTTCACCAGAAAGAACAATATTACATTCTAAACATTTGTATTTTATAGCCATAATCCAGCCCAGAAGTATGTAAACACACTTCCCTAAAAAGTCTATTGTTTATGCTAAATTAGTGAAAAAACTTGAAAAAAATAAACTTAATTATCTTAATCTTAGAATTTCTCGATTATCAGGCACTGAGGATCTTATTCCTAGTTTATTATAGATTGTACTAGCAGTATTTTCAGACTTTGTACGTTCTCCATGATTAACTAGGACTCGCTTAGGTTTTATTCTGGAAACGAAATTCAATATTTGGTTAAAATCACTGTGTCCGCTAAATCCATCAATCTTTAGAGTTTTACACTTTAGAGGAATAACTTTGACTTTACCATTTTTATCCATCATACTAACCTCATTTGTATTACCATCAAGCACTCGTCTCCCTAAGGTGCCATTGATTTGGTATGAAACAAATATCATTTTATTATTTTCTTTTGTTGCAATGTCTTTAAAATATTCAACAGAAGGACCGCCCTCTAACATACCTGATGTAGCCATGATAATAGCTGGATTCTCATCCTTTAATACTTCATCTCTTTTTCCCCATCCATTAACTACAGTAAAATATTCTGATTGGAATGGATTA
>DASVEV010000174.1:0-9382 GCA_036380415.1 Nitrososphaeraceae archaeon | reverse complement strand
GCCCCATATTCCCAACTGTCCAGGAGGGTCAACTGGTCCCCAAACACTAATACCTTTAAATTTTCCAGCTTTTTGCCTTTTTGATTTAAAAGAGGTATCAATAGGACCATCAACTTTGGAATGATCTGTTCCACTTCCTGTGAGAGAAATAGTTGTATCAGAATTTCCAGAAGTCATAGTGGTTGCAGAAGGGATATTTGGAATATTTGGCGCAGATCTGGTTGTGGTGACGGAAGATGAAGATATTTCTTGAGAGGAAATTGATGCGCCTGCTGGAGGGGGTGGGGGATTAACATTTCTAGTTATTGGATTAAGGGCCAAAGGAGTTAATTGTGTAAGCTTATCAATAGCTTTTTCGAGTGATAATTTCTCAGTTTTTTGGTAATAAGAAATTAACTTATCGCCAATTGAAGTATTTCTTATGATTGTATCAATTACCATTTTTGCATTGAAGTCTGCCTTTTGTCTATAATTATTTATCCGGTAACTATCACCGAATTTTTCAATAGGTTTAATTTGATATATTAAATCAATAACTTCTCCTGTTACAATTTCTACCGTTATATCAAGTGAGATGGATAATAATGTAGCTAACAAATTATCTCTTTCTTGTTCTTTCCAAATGTGGGTTACATATATGCGATCAGCATATCTATCTAACTTAAAACCTGTTTTCTTTAACTCATTATAGATATTGTTGATTGTTGATTCCTCTGTTAAATTTACTGGCAACCTAAAAATACCCAATTTATATCCATGAAGGGGATATACACCTCGTTTAGAAATTTCAGAAAGCATTATCCAAACTCTATCTTTTAAGAAAACAGACATATTCTTATTAAAACTTGAAAAACCTAAAAGCGTTTCGATTTTAATCATCTATCCAAATCATTTCTCGAATGTCATGGAATATTATGGAAATATCAATGAAGCGATGAAAGTTAAGTAATAGTATTTCCTGTAGCACTTCTAGCAGAAAATGGATTAATTAATTGGTTCTATTACTTACAATTAATTCTCTAAATATCATTTTTTAGCTATGACTATTATTGCTCTTTGAAACGGTAGCCGGTGTAAAAACTATTTCAATTCATTCACAATTAAGAATTGTTCTTGATAGACCTCTTGTCTTCCTCAGTAAGCCAAAATTCCTCTAACAAACACAGAAATAATATAGTAATTGACTTTATAAAAATTTACACTACTGTAATCGTATTTAATTTAAGAATAACTAACAAATTCTTTAACTGTATTAATTTCTTTTTCTTTGGGTCAGAGATATTTGTAAGTATCTATAATATAAGAACATATAAAAAAGTAATATCAATAAAACCAACTATTATAATTACTCTAGAACAATATTTTAAATGTTTTAGTAAAAAAATGTAATATAAAAATTTACATTTTTGTTCGGTAAAATATTCTCTGCAAGTGGTCATTTATACTCTATTCTAACCATTTTGTTATTACTAGAGGATATTAACTATTTTGTTGATTTTTTCATTAACATAATCATATTTTATTAATTGATATCTTCTTAGTGCTATAATTTACAGAGCATTAATTACAAAACCAATATTTGATATTATAATAAACTTAACTGTCTATAATAGCGTAAGCCTAATTGGTTAAAATTTCTAGATTATCTAACAATAATTAAACACTTAAATTATCAGAAAATCAGGTTTTGATTAACGGGCCGGTAGTTTAGCCTGGTAGAATACCTGCCTTGCATGCCAGCAACGCAGAGGAAACGTAGGTGGTCGTGGGTTCAAATCCCACCCGGTCCATTCTTTCATATAAATTTACGTCTCTTTCTCTAATAACCTATGAATAATCTTTTCTGCTATTACATTCGAAGCTAAATCTTGTGATTCTATAGTTTGAGCCCCTATATGAGGAGTACAAATAATATTTGGTAATTGCATTAATTTTATATTAGTAGGTGGTTCGACTTCAAAAACATCCAACGCTGCTCCAGCAATTTTTTTTGTTATTAAAGCCGAATATAATGCGTTTTCATCTACTATTTCTCCTCTTGATGAATTGATAAAAAAAGCTGTAGATTTCATATTTGAAAAAGTAGCTTCATTGAACATATGTTTAGTATCAGGCGCTAACGGAACATGACATGAAATAAAATCAGAACTCGCTACTAATGTCTTAAAATCAGTTGTTATCATTCCTACTTCATTTATGAAGTCCTGCTTAATTGGAAAGGTATCATAACCTATAATATTCATACGTAATGATCTAGCAATTCTTGCTAAGTTTCTTCCAATGTTTCCTACACCTACAATTCCTAAATATTTCCCTCTCAATTCAATGCCATTCAGTTCCTTTTTCATCCAATTCCCTTTCTTCATTTCACTATCTGCCAACGTTAAATTTCTTGATAATGAAAGCATCAATCCAACAACTAATTCCGCAACGGCATTAATTGCAGATTCTGGTGAGTTTATTACCTCGATATTATTTTGTCGAGCAGATTCAACATCTATATTGTCCAGTCCTACTCCAACTCTAGCTATTATTTTAGCATTTTTTGCTTTTGAAATAATTTCATTAGTGATTTTGGTTCTGCTTCTGACTACAATTACCTCAAAATTTTCAACTTCTGATTCTAATTCGGAGTTAGTTATCGAGGGTTTCTCCACGACATTAAGACCAGCTTTTTTTAAAATTGTTATTCCAATTTTTGATATAGGGTCACAGACTAAAACATTTCCGGTTAAATGCATGGATAAATTTTTTTAGATACCAATATAATTATTACTTATTATATGTATAATCAAACCAATAAATATAAAAAAAAGGATTTTTACTTGGTTGAGATAATGTCTCCTCTTAGATGATCAACGTAATAAGTTTTATTTAATGCAGGGAATTGTACTTCCCATCCAAAATGATTTCCAGTAGTAATAGTTGGAGAAGTTTTTCCTATATAATTGCCTATGAAGTTAGTATCTTTTTTAGATTCAAATATTTCACCATTTCCTTTTATATAGACATATTTAGAATTTATGTTAGTGAGATGTTGAGACGATAAGTTATAATTTTTAAAAATAAGAGAAATAGCAGTGTCGTTAGAGATGGAGAGATAATTAACTGAAGATCTAGTTAAGGAATCCATGAGACCTAGATAAACTAAATAAGTAATTATAACTCCTACGGCTAGTGACAATAAAACTCGCTTTATCATGTATAAAATTATTATTTTTATCAATTTATTTTAAATGTTTAATACATTTAATAATACAATTTTTTCATATTTTATTATTGATAAACATTGATGAAAAACTATATGCATTAGGTTTTGAATTGCCCCCCTCTCCAAAATCTGCTGGGTCTTATATCCCCTTGGTGGAAGTAAATGGTCTAATCTTCATTTCAGGGCAAATTCCTTTAGATACAGTTTCAAAACCTGCTACAGTAAAGTATAAAGGAAAAATAGGAAAAGACACAACGCTTGAAAAAGGTCAAGACGCGGCAATACTTTGTACACTTAACGCACTAGCATTATTAAAAGAGCATTTGGGCAGCCTTGATAAAATCAAACAAATAGTAAAGTTATCTGCATACATAAACTGTCTTGAATCTTTTACTGATCATCCAACGGTTATTAATTCTGCATCAAATCTTTTGGAAAAGTTATTTGGTGAAAAAGGAAAACATTCACGGATCGCCATTGGGGTTGAAAGTCTTCCATTAGGAAGCACAATAGAAATTGATTTTATAATTTCGATTTAACTCTCCTTCTCATCTTTATATGGTTTTTATACGGTAAAAAAATGATACGGGTTAACAACAGAAATTCTTATATAGCCTTTGAAAAGAATTTGTTTATATTTTAAAATGTACAGACAGATGACGAAAACTTGGATTACAATGTGGAAGACAAATAGCGAGGAATTAAAATCTCGAGCTGTGGGATGGAGAAAAGAGCTATCAATTCATAGGATAAATAGACCTAGCAGGATAGATAGAGCACGAAGACTAGGATATAAAGCCAAGCAGGGTATTGTAATTATTAGAGCACGCGTGGGAAGAGGAGGCATGAGAAAGCAGCGACCGGTCGCCGGTAGAAGGCCGAAACACAGTGGAGTTGTTCATATTAAACAAGCGACAAATATGAAGTTAGTAGCTGAAAGAAGAGTTAATGAAAAATATCCAAATATGGAAGTAATGGGTTCGTATTTTCTCTATAAAGATGGTAAACATTCATGGTACGAGGTCATATTAGCTGATCCAAGTCATCCTTCAATTTATAAAGATAAGGAAATGCGGGGAAAATTAAAAAATTTAACTTAATTTGCAGCAATAAATTTATAACAATTATGATTTTGCGATACCTCTAGTTTTTTCGACCACAGTATATAATTCATTTTTATCTATGTTCTTATCTATAGTCATATAATAAACTAAATCATCCATATAAAAACTAACGATATCCACATTTTCATTAGAAATAAATATGAATTCGGTTTCTCCTATAGATTTTTCATAGCTTTTTCTAATATTATAAATCATAGAATGAACAAACAACTCATTTCTCATTTCTTCTGTTTTTAAAAATGGAATGATACCAGTTCTAAGTTGGCCTGATATTGTTCTACCAAATTTATTTGTTATACCTACATAACGAATTTTAGGTGAGAGTTCAAGTATTTTCTTACAGTTTGTTTTATAATGTTCATTTAATTTGGAGCGATTCATAGTCATAATATAGATTACGAGGTATGATATAAAATAGTTTATTAGAAGAGTATAGCTTGGAAAATAAATTTAAATTAATTATTCTTATTTTTTGTTAATGACGAAATGTATTTAAGGGCGCGGATGGCATCTAACTCTTTTAGACTCACTTTATTAACAACTATATATTCATTAAATCTTGATATGTATTTTTCTTTTGAGGGAAAAAGATGACGCGATTTCTTGATTATGTTCTCATACGTCCGAAAAGGAAAGTAGATCCTCTTAGCTAACTTTATCATAATCTGCTTTGTTTCTTTATCAATTATTCCATTTCTCCAGCCTAAAAAAATATTATATCTAATATCAATCATTGCTTCCGAAAGAAGGTTATAATTTGAATCAAATGTTACTGCAATTTCATCATCCGAATTGACTATGTTTTTTTTAAACAGCTCAAAGATTTTTCCAATGCCTTTCATTCCAAATTTTTCTAATTCTACTGCGCGTAATGCTCCAATACTGGATGCGCCATACACCTCGAAATTTTTATTATTGATAACTTGAAAGACTTCAATTGGAGTTGGTGGATAGTCCTGGAGGAACACTCCATCTATTAGAACTATTTCTCTTTTCTCGGATAATAAATTTAAATTTATAAAGTCGCCCTTTTTGGCTGGTGGTCTAAAGTCTGCGTTAATAATTTTTTTTGCTTTGTTTATCTGTAAAGATGGCCCCAAAAAAATAATTGGTAAATTCATTTATAGGATCTCCTTGCTCGAAAGCCCATAACAGACTTAGATATTTTAAATGTCTCAAGACCTGGAACGATAGCCCTCACCACTGGAATTTTGATTTTTGGGTTTGTTAAATTTACTATTATAGCCTTATTCAATCCTATTTCTTTAAAAAATTTAATAATGAGATTGATATCGTCTAAAATATCATCATTTTGATAAGTTATTATATCAGAAAACTTAATTGTCTTATGTGAAGACATAAATTGCCATGCATTTTTGTCATCTGTATTCTTATCATTGTATTTTATTTTCCTTAAATCATCTCGGGCACCTTGGATATTTGCTGCTCTTGTTTGGGACACTTCCGTTATAGCTCTTAATAATGCTATTCTTTTATCTGGATGAGTACCGTGTCCTTCAGCCAAATAACCATAATCATGAGATATCCATTCGACACAGGCAACATTAAAGGTAGGAATTTTAATATCTGTAGTAATATCCTTAATAATTAAATCTATGTTAAATTTTTTAAATTTTTTAATTAATTTAGATATTGGACTAATAACTTCTTCAGAAATTAGAACATCATGATATAGTGAATTATCATCCTTAAAGTCGTGTTTGGTAAATGCATCAAGATGATATCCTTGTAATTTAAATTTATTATATATACTATACAGAATATGGAATGGTATTGCACTTGCACGTAATTGAGCTAAGCTGATGGCGTCCCTTTCGATAACTTCGCATAATGCATGACAAACTGCTTCTTCAAAAACGTTGCCAGAAGCTAGTCCATTTGTATGATGAAATGCAAAAGGATTGACAGAAGGCGAGTGTGGAGTAAATCTAAATAGTGCTAATGCGGCAGGAACTAAGATATCTTCTTTATTAATAATATCATACCCTTTGACATAATCCATTAACATATCATTTTGAAAATCAAAAGTAAGTGGTTCTATAACTTCGTCAGGGTGTAGAATATTATAAGATTGTTTTAGTTCATTAAAAGTTCCACTAATAAATTTACTATGATAATAGGTAGGTAAGGAAGAATAGCGTTCAATGCTTTCCATAATTGCACTTACCTTCGCATGTTGTTTAGTTGGCCCCTTTCCACTATATACCCATATATAATCTTCGGTACCAGGTAAAACGCATGAATAATTCGGTATGTATAATTTATCCATATAAGTTATATCAGCAATTCTAGTAAGGCCAATTTCTTTACTTATTTCTGAAACACGGAGAAGAGTTTCTTCCACTGGTATTACTCTGGATGTTCCATTCAATGTCCATTTTTTTTGACTTCGCAATATCAATACTAAAAAAAATATTGATTAAAGTTCTTATCAAGTTTACTAATTTAACATTAAGATTATATATGAGTTCACGTTTTTTTGTCTATATTGATTTCGCGACAGAAAGAAGCAGAAATAATAAGTGATATTCTGCTCAGGGCTGCAAGCGAACCTGAATTTAGAAATCTATTAATAAAGAATCCGGGAGATATACTTGAAAAATATAATATTTCAAATGAAGCTAAATATATTATCAAGAAAAGCATTGTTGATTTGACTCAATAATAACATATTCATTAATTGAAATCAATCCATTTATTGGATTTGAACATTATTTGCAGTTAACTAAATTGTGACTATTTAGTTTTGTCCCCCGCCTCTGACTCACAACTATTCATAGATATAGCCATACACAAAGGTGTATTTCTCCTAGTGCACTCTCTATAACGGGGTTACCGAATAATTCAGCTAAATATTCGGTAAATGATATATATCTATACCATTATAAAACAATTATGCGTTAATATAAAAAGACAACCCAAAGTTTATTTATAAAAAATTATCTTAATGACTAGCGCATGAGACATGGGAGATCAAAAGATTGATTTTGAATTATTTTACCATACAACTTTGAAAAAAAGTTGATAAATTTAATTCAAAGGCTGATAACGGAATGCGTAAATTGAATTTAGTGATCAAATCAGGCGAGATTTCTCCAATAAAACCTATTATTTTACTTTCGTATAATATATTTGCAGATCTACCTTTTATGAATAAATTATTGTCAGTTCTTCTTGTTGTAAACTCTTTTCCAAAATTTATTTTAAAAAGAGATTCTAATATTGATTTGGCTGCTGTATAATTAGAATTTTTAGATGCAAGGAGGACTCCTAAATTCCATTGTTCTACTATTTTATTTTTAAAACTAAATGTTTTTCCTATTTCAAATATTTTTTGAGGATATTCTTCATGAACATTATAGGAAAGATTATTGACTAAAGAGGATAATATATTAGTCCTTAGAAATTCATGTTCCTTACTTTTGCTTTCACTTACCTTAATTTTTTCAAGTAATTCTTTATCATCAAAATTAAATATAGTAGAAATGGTCCGGTCTAACATAGAAAAATTAACCATCTCCAAAAATCCATGTCCTATCAGTGTCTCCTTTATTTCATCAATTTTCCTAAAATGATCGTTTCTTACTCCTGAAGAGATTTGAAATGCAGGTAGAGTAGATTTAAGATTGTCAATTCCATATCCTATAGCTATTTCTTCCACAATATCTATAGGGTTAATTATATCGCTCCTGTACGAAGGTACTAAACATTTAATTCTTTTATTCTTTGTTATTGAAACATCTAATCGACATCGATTTAAAATCTCTATAAAATCTTTAATTAATAGGTCCAATCCTAAATATTTTTTGATAATATTTTTATCAACTGAAACGACATTATTTTTAAGAAGTTTCAAGGAAGAAAATGTTGATTTACCGTCATGTACAATTCCGGAAAAAATTTCATAGCCTTCATCATGGAGATAATAAGCAAGTATTGCTAAAATGCTCTTACAAGTTTCTAAATTTGTACCTGTTATTTCTATTAGTATATTATGACTTTTGCCTGTAATTTTGGTATTGCTACTATTTATGATTGGAGGAAAAGATACTACTTCATTACTTTTATCAGCGATAGTAGGATATTGAATGAAATTTTTTAATAAATTACTATATTTTTTTCCAACCTCTAAATCAGATAATACTTGTTTAAATTTAAAGGGTTTAATTTGATCCAATGGTATAAATGATTCATTTTGAGATCGAGTACTATAGAGTAATGGAAACTTAATAGCATCAAGATCATGGATACCTATTGCTGCTTTTTTTCTTCCTCTTGCTATTCCGTTATGAAGATCTTCTTGGACTGAAATTAATTGATTTAGAATAAAATTATTTACCGTCTTATTTTTAGCAACCAAAAACAATATTATTGGTCTTATTTGCTTTACTTGTGGATCAATAGTTATTTGATATGATTTATCAGAAGAATACTTGAAAAGAGGTAATCCTACAGTCTCATTTAGTAAGCCCTTTAATGATCTAAATATTCCCGTGTCACTTGAAAAGTCAGGACGATTAGGATTATATTCTACTCTTATTTTTTCTTTATCTATACCTTCAATATCTAATCCAAGGAATGGAAGTTTTTCAATTATTTCATCAATTTTTTTATTTGGAAAAGCACTTCTAATACGTGGTTTCAAGATATTTATAACTGGCATTTACTTAAATCCCGTAACCTTCCAATTTTATTATTATATAATTCTCTTACATCAGAAATTCCATACTTTAACATGGCTATCCTTTCAATTCCACCTCCCCATGCTAAAACAATATTTCTTATACCAAGGGGTGTTACTACTTCTGGCCTAAGTATGCCCATTCCAAATAACTCTATCCATTTATTTAAATTATCGTTGAAGATCATTGACTGTAGTGAAGGTTCGGTATATGGAAAAAAAGTTGGCCAAAATTTAATTTTTGTAATTCCAATCTTCTTATAGAATTCTGTTTGTATACCCATTAAGTCTCTTAATGTTATTCGCTTTCCTGTTACTACTCCTTCAATTTGGTTAAACTCTACA
>DASVEV010000173.1:0-3765 GCA_036380415.1 Nitrososphaeraceae archaeon | reverse complement strand
TTTCTTCAATTATTCCAAAGTCTATTGCTACCAGCAATTTATCACAAAATAGTAATAATAGTATCAATGAATCAGAGGGTCAGGGCTTAATTTCATCAAATAATACAAAGCTAAAAATTTTCGCATCCTTTTATCCGATTTATGATTTCGTCAAGAAAATAGGCAAAGACAGAGTGGATGTTTCAACTATAGTACCTGCCAGTATAGAACCCCATGATTTTGAACCTACAGCAAAACAAGTAATTGAACTACAAAAAGCTGATGTAATTTTTATTAATGGAGCCGGATTTGAATCCTGGATTAATAAGATAGGAGATGCGGCTGTAGTTGACTTGAGCAAGGATCTCCCGATTGAAAATTTAGGATCTACTCCAAATCCCCATATTTGGCTTGATCCCAATTTGGTTAAAGCATATTCAAAAACCATATTTGAAAAATTAATATCTTTAGATCCTCAAAATACAGATTATTATGCAGATAATTTTAATGAATTTAATAATAAACTAGAACTATTAAATTTAGATATTAGTAAGAACTTGACTAATTGTGATCTGAATGATTTTATCGCATTTCATGATGCTTTTGGCTATTTTGCAAAAAGATACGGGTTAACTCAGCATTCAATTAGTGGTTCGTCACCTGAAGCAGACATTAACCCTCAAAGAATTGCAGATGCAATAAAGTTAGCTGAACAACTAGGTGTAAACATTATTTTTTCAGAAGATAATATTGAGCCTAGACTTTCAAACACAATAGCAAATGAAGTAGGAGGGAAAGTACTAATATTGAGTCCTATAGAGATGGTTACACTGGAGGAACAAGTTTTAAATAAAGACTATTTCTCAAAAATGTACGAGAATTTGGATAATTTGAAAATAGCGCTCAGATGTGAAAATTAATTATTTGAATTATATAGAATATGAAAAAAGAATTGAATAGTAATGATTGAAATTCTCCAGTATGAGTTCATGCAACGTGCCCTTATTGCTGGAATAGCAATTTCTATAAGTTGTTCGCTGATTGGATTGTTTCTTATATTAAAAAGATTTTCTTTGTTTGGTGATGCAATGTCGCATGTGGCTTTTGGAGGAATTGCATTAGGATTGTTTCTGAAATCTAATCCTATTTGGGTATCATTAATTGTTTCAATAATTGGAGCATTAGCAATCATAAAATTGAATTCAAGCAAAAGAATCTATTCAGATTCGTCTATCTCTGTTCTATTATCTCTAGGGCTAGCGATGGGATTGGTATTAATCAGCTTATCAGGAGGATTTTCTATAGATATAACAAGTTACCTTTTTGGAAGCATATTATTAGTTAATATCGAAGAAACATTGAGTACCATACTTTTAAGCGTCATAGTTATTGCATTTGTTATCCTATTTTATAAAAAATTAGTATATCTTGTATTTAATGAGGAACAAGCATTAGTAAATGGCATCAATACAGTTGTATTAAATATTTTATTCATTACTTTGGCAACTATTGCAATTGTAATGTCCATTAGATTGATAGGAGTACTTATGGTTTCATCTCTCTTAATAATTCCTAATGTTTCTTCGTTGCTACTAGGATATGGATTCAAGAAAACTATACTATTATCAATTTGTTTTTCTTTGACATCTGTAATTTTAGGTATAATACTAGCATATGAATGGAATATTACACCTAGTGGAATGATAGTAATAACAGCCGCGGGAATATTCTTTGGAGTAAATGTATTAAAATTATTTTCTTCAAAAATAAAAAGCAAGTCTAAAACGAAAATAACATCTTGATAATTAATAGTTTTTATCATCTATTGCCCGATATTATTATGTACTTGTTTAACCAGTATGTTTTTAAAGAAATGAATTTTGGTATAAAATTTGTATTTGTCTTTCTTTTTGCTTCATCACTTTTGTTTTTTACTTGTTTATTTATTTTTGACATTATCACAGTCTTTGCTCAACAGGAAAATACCACAATAAATGCAAATGATCAATTTGGTATTGAAAAAATATATCCTACCAAATCCGACGGCAGGGAATGGTATGTTAATATGTCTAATCCCAAAAATGATCCAAATGTAACTTTTACTTTTAATCCTAGATTAGCCAAACAGGATGATGGATCTTGGAAAATAAGGGATGACAAAATTCGAATTAATGTGGACACATTAAATGGGACAGAGGAATGGAAAAATATTGAAATTACTGGATATGTGAAAATAGACTCAATAATCAATCCGCGTAAAAGTGTTATAACAGATATAGACTGGGTAGCAAGAACTGATCAACATAATGAAGATTTTCCTTGTCACGGCCTATCCCTTCACGGGGGAATTTATCCGGATGGTTCAGCAGCCTGGAAAAAAGAAATATGGTTTACCGGAGGATATACTAAAGAAAAATCAGTACCTAAAATAACAGACTCGTTGATGAACAGATGGATAGGTTGGAAAACTGTGATCTATAATACAAATAACGATTCTGCGGTAAAAATGGAATCATATTTAGATAACTCCAATTCTAATCATTGGGTCAAAGTTTTTGAAATTACGGATAATGGAGGCTGGTATGCAAGTAGTTCAGATAAAGTATTCTACAGTGCAAATTGTGGTAGATCCAAGGATCATATGGTTTTGAATTCAGGACCTATTGTTACTTTCCGCGCAGATAATATAGTTTTAAACTTCAAAGATTTGAGCATAAGAGAAATAGAACCACCAAAGTAGGATGATACTGATTTATCTATTGGAAATTATTCATAAATGGAAAAAACAAATATTATGAAATGATCATAATAAAAAACATTGCCAATCATAAGCATTTCACTAAATGAACACATAATTCAAGAACTAGACAAATTGCAAAAGTTTTTGGGTTTTTCAGGCAGATCAGAAATTGTAAGAGCTAGTGTCAGAAACTTACTTCTAGAAGAGAAAAGAATAGATGAATTGTCAGGAGTTCTACATTCAGTTCTTTTAGTAATACATGATGAAAAATCTGATCAAGAAATTAGTGAAATTCGACATGGATTTGATAAAATAATTAATACCCACATTCACAATAAGATAGACAAAGACAGGTGTCTTGAAATTTTTGTGCTATATGGTGATGCAAGAGAAATTAAAAATATTACTAAGAGATTTCAAGGGAACAGAAAAATGGATCAAGTTAGGTTAGTGGTAACATAATAATTCAATATATTAATTTGAAAGCCATAAGTGGGATTTGAACCCACGGCCTAAGGTTTACGAAACCTTCGCTCTGCCAGGCTGAGCTACTATGGCGGCAGCATTAGAACCGGTATACAAATAATTTACAAGTATTAGAAGTATGAAAAAGTTAAATAATAATGTATTTTTTTTCTATGATGTGACAAAATGCAACATACATGAATTTTTTTTTGACTGGAATTGTAATGATTGCAAAGAAGAATATAGGGATTTGAAGGGAACTAATAAGATTGATGAAGAGTCACACGAGGAAGTAGAACCCATCAAGACAAAGAAAATAAAGAAGATGAATGATTACAAAGAATTTAGCGAAGAAAAAGCGAAGAAACTCTATGAAGAAATTTTTTTGCAGTATTTAAAAAAAGATCAAATAACCGAAGCAGAAGCTATTGAGCGCTCAAAGAGAATAATAAGAAAACAATGTTTAATGCGCAATATTGAGCCTTGGTCATGGGTTTAATCCAGATTCAGAATTAAATAGTTAAGTTAAACCTAAATAACAAAAAAAAGTTATTTAAATTTATTGTCATCACCGAACAATC